>NZ_JANUEW010000007.1:0-217359 GCF_024807515.1 Pseudomonas sp. BIGb0558 | reverse complement strand
CGATGGTAGTGTGGGGTTTCCCCATGTGAGAGTAGGTCATCGTCAAGATTAAATTCCAGAACCCCTGATTGCTAACGCAATCAGGGGTTTTGTTTTTGGGCGGTCGAAAAGTATGGCGACCTCCTTCAGGCATCTTCAACGCTAAAGTCCTGCCATTTCTATGCAATGGCCTTATGCATGGCTATCATGCCTGCCTCATTGTGAGGCGAGACTTGCATGCTGACGTTGTTGAAACTTCTAAAAGATGGTCGATTCCACTCCGGGGAAGCGCTTGGTGCTGCCCTGGGTGTCAGTCGCAGTGCTGTATGGAAGCAGCTTCAGCATCTCGAGGCGGAATTGAATCTACCTATTCATAAGGTCCGCGGCAGGGGGTATCAGTTGGCTTCGCCTCTGGTGTTGTTAAGCGCCGATGAAATTGCTCGGCATGTGCCGGTTCCTGCATGGCCTGTTCGTATCTTTGACTCCATTGACTCTACCAATGCCGAAGCATTGCGCCTAATCGAGGCGGGTCGCGCCGCGCCGTTTCTCGTGCTTTCAGAGCAGCAAACTGCCGGCCGGGGAAGGCGAGGGCGAAAGTGGGTCAGTCCTTTCGCTCAAAACGTCTACTACAGTCTCGTGCTGCGGATCGATGGCGGTATGCGCCAGTTGGAGGGCTTAAGCCTGATAGTCGGATTGGCGGTTCTGCAGGCCCTGAGGGATGCGGGTGTTCGTAATGCCGGGTTGAAGTGGCCAAATGATGTATTGGTAGGGCAGAAAAAGATCGCCGGGATTCTCCTGGAGCTGGTTGGGGATCCTGCCGATGTGTGCCATGTCGTCCTTGGTATCGGCATTAACGTGAATATGCAGAAGGCGGATGAGGTTGATCAGCAATGGACTTCTCTCCAGTTGGAGGGTGGCAGTGCTGTTGATCGTAACTACCTGGTAGCGCGCCTGAGCGCACAATTGCAGGCTTATCTTGAGCGTCACCAGGCATCTGGCTTTTCCGCTATCCAGGGTGAATGGGAGCAGAACCATTTATGGCAGGGACGGCCTGTATCTCTCATTGCCGGCGTGAATCAGGTTGACGGAGTGGTAGTGGGGATCGACGGGCATGGTGCGCTACGGTTAAGCGTGGATGGTGTTGAAAAAGTATATAGCGGTGGTGAGTTAAGCCTGAGGCTGCGTGATGATTCTTGAGCTCGACTGTGGGAATAGCTTTATAAAATGGCGAGTGCTTGAGTCGGATAGGGCGCGCATCTTTGCAGAGGGTGTCGTTGGGTCGGATGCCTCTCTGATCGATAGCCTGTTCGCGCTCACGGGGCTTGCGTTAAAGGATTGTCGTTTGGTGAGTGTTCGTGCCTCGGATGAGACGAATCAACTGGTCGCTACCCTGGTAGAAGCGTTTGGCGTCAAAGTTTTCTGTGCTGCCTCAGCAAGGCAGATGGGCGGGGTGCGGAACGGGTATGAAGACTTTGAGCGCCTGGGCCTGGATCGTTGGCTCGCTATGTTGGGTGGTTTTCAGTTGGCGTCGGGCGCGTGCCTGGTGCTCGATTTTGGCACCGCAGCGACCGCGGACTTTATTTCCGCGGACGGCGAGCATCTCGGAGGCTTTATTTGTCCCGGTATGCCGCTTATGCGTAACCAGTTACGAACGCATACCCGCAAAATACGCTATGACGATATTGCTGCTGAGCGTGCCCTTGAGGCCCTGTCTCCGGGCCGTACAACTGTAGAGGCGGTAGAGCGCGGCTGTACGCTTATGCTGAGAGGGTTTGTGCTCACTCAGTTGGAGTTGGCTCGTAGCTATTGGGGCGCCGACTTCACCGTCTTCCTTACCGGTGGAGATGCCGAGCTGGTGGCGGATGCGGTGCCTCACGGAAGGCTCGTCCCTGATCTGGTTTTTGTTGGCCTGGCGATGGCTTGCCCTTTGTCCTGAGGTTTTTATGCGTTGGCTGTTTCTGCTTTTGCTGGTCCTCAATGTCTTCTATTACATCTGGCATCAGCAGGAAGCCCCGTTGAGGGCTAAAGATGTCACGCCTTTGGCGCTCTACCGTGGTTCTCAGCAAGATATTCGGCTGTTAAGCGAGTCGGCTGATGCCATGGTGCGGCGAGACAGGGCAAAAGCTCCCGAGGCGCAGGCTGCGTGCCTGTACATCGGCGGCCTGACTGATCAAAAAGAGGTTCAGTCCGTTGAGCAGCGCCTCACAAGCCTGGATATCAAGGTCAAGCTGCAATCTCTGAACCTGCCGGACGCTTCGGGATACTGGCTGCGAGTAGCCCCAGAAAGCCGGCGTCTGGCCGATGATCTGCCCTTCGAAAACCTTGCTAATGAATTCAATGAGTTAAAACATAAAATAATGCCGTGCGAAGGCATTGCAACCTTCGAATAGTTTGCATAGAATGGCGCCCGCTTCGCAGTGAAGACCTCTTGGGTCGACAGGGTGAAGCGAAGGTCAACGCAGCTAACCTCATATTTTTTAATGAGAAAATGCTTGACAGAAGGCTGGCATGATGTAGAATGCCGGCTCGCTTAGGAGGGGTTCCCGAGCGGCCAAAGGGATCAGACTGTAAATCTGACGTCTACGACTTCGAAGGTTCGAATCCTTCCCCCTCCACCATTTTAGCGTGAGCTGCAAGCTCCGCGGGTATAGTTTAGTGGTAGAACCTCAGCCTTCCAAGCTGATGATGCGGGTTCGATTCCCGCTACCCGCTCCAAGTTTGCAGGTTGTGCAAGTTGTTTCGCTCTTGTAGCTCAGTTGGTAGAGCACACCCTTGGTAAGGGTGAGGTCAGCGGTTCAAATCCGCTCAAGAGCTCCATATAACAAGGCAGATATGAAAATATCTGCCTTTGTTTTAACAGCTTCCTCTGGTTGATTCTGCTCTCTTTCGTTGTCTTGTCTGGGTTCGTTTCAGGTCTGCAGGGGTTTGTTGTTGTAAAGTCTTTTTCAGATCGGCATAATTGTCGGCCTGATTTTGTTTTAGGTCAGTAGCTCAATTGGCAGAGCGACGGTCTCCAAAACCGTAGGTTGGGGGTTCGATTCCCTCCTGACCTGCCAGATTCACTTGGTGTATCTGGCTTTCTTTTCACAGGATCTTCATAGATGACTCCTAAGGCTGAAGCTCAAGGCTCTCGCTTCGATCTGCTCAAGTGGCTGGTAGTAGTCGCTATTGTGGTCGTAGGCGTTGTTGGCAACCAGTACTACTCTGCGTCGCCGATCCTGTACCGCGTTCTCGCATTGCTCGCCCTTGCTGCTGTCGCTGCCTTTGTTGGCCTGCAGACTGCAAAAGGCAAGTCGTTTGCGGTACTGGTAAAGGAAGCTCGTACCGAGATCCGTAAAGTCGTTTGGCCGACTCGCCAAGAAACCACGCAGACCACGTTGATCGTGGTAGCTGTTGTTCTGGTTATGGCGTTGCTGTTGTGGGGGCTTGATTCCCTGCTCGGCTGGCTTGTTTCCTTGATTGTTGGCTAAGGGTGTCCCGTGGCTAAGCGTTGGTACGTTGTGCATGCTTACTCGGGTTACGAGAAGCATGTCATGCGCTCTTTGCTAGAGCGCGTAAAGCTGGCAGGCATGGAAGATGGCTTCGGCGAAATTCTGGTTCCCACTGAAGAAGTGGTTGAAATGCGTAATGGCCAGAAACGCAAAAGCGAGCGCAAGTTCTTCCCTGGCTACGTGCTGGTTCAAATGGACATGAATGAGGGTACTTGGCACTTGGTCAAGGACACTCCTCGCGTCATGGGTTTCATCGGCGGTACTGCTGATAAGCCTGCTCCGATCACCGACAAGGAAGCAGAAGCGATTCTGCGTCGTGTTGCTGACGGTAGCGACAAGCCTAAGCCGAAGACGTTGTTCGAGCCGGGCGAGGTTGTTCGTGTCACAGATGGTCCGTTTGCAGATTTTAACGGCACTGTCGAAGAAGTTAACTACGAAAAGAGCCGGATCCAAGTGGCGGTGCTCATTTTCGGTCGCTCTACTCCGGTAGAGCTAGAGTTCAGCCAGGTCGAAAAAGTCTAGCTGAGCAAGCATCCCAACCCCGCAGCCTTAGGCTGTGGGGTTTTGTCGTCACTGGGATAAACGCGCAAGTAACCGGGGAGCCTTTCGAGGCGTTCGAACCCGTAATTGGAGTGCCTCATGGCCAAGAAGATTACCGCTTACATCAAGCTGCAAGTGAAGGCCGCTCAGGCCAACCCAAGCCCACCTGTTGGTCCAGCTCTGGGTCAGCACGGCGTGAACATCATGGAATTCTGCAAGGCCTTCAACGCCCGTACTCAGGGTATTGAGCCAGGTCTGCCGACTCCAGTGATCATCACTGTATACAGCGACCGTAGCTTCACCTTCGAAACCAAGTCGACCCCGGCTTCGGTTCTGTTGAAGAAAGCTGCTGGTCTGACTAGCGGTTCCGCTCGTCCTAACACCGTTAAGGTTGGCACCGTGACCCGTGCTCAGCTGGAAGAAATCGCGAAAACCAAAAACGCGGATCTGACTGCAGCTGATATGGATGCAGCCGTGCGTACCATCGCCGGTTCTGCTCGTAGCATGGGCCTTAACGTGGAGGGTGTGTAATGGCTAAGCTGACCAAGCGCCAAAAGGCTATCGCCGGCAAAATCGAAGCGGGCAAGTCCTACAACTTTGTAGACGCTGCTGCTCTGCTGACCGAGCTGTCGACTGTCAAGTTCAGCGAGTCTGTTGACGTTGCTGTAAACCTGGGCGTTGACCCACGTAAATCCGACCAGGTCGTTCGTAGCGCTACTGTGCTGCCACACGGTACTGGCAAGACTGTACGTGTTGCTGTCTTCACCCAAGGCCCAGCAGCTGAAGCTGCTCTGGCCGCCGGCGCTGATCGCGTTGGCATGGACGACCTGGCTGCCGAAATGAAAGGCGGCGACCTGAACTATGACGTCGTAATTGCTTCCCCGGATGCAATGCGCGTTGTAGGTCAGTTGGGTCAGATCCTCGGTCCACGTGGTCTGATGCCTAACCCTAAAGTCGGCACCGTAACTCCAGACGTAGCTACCGCGGTTAAAAACGCCAAGGCTGGTCAGGTTCGTTATCGCACCGACAAAAACGGCATCATTCACACCTCCGTTGGCAAAGTCGGCTTTGATGCCGTCAAGCTGAAGGAAAACGTTGAAGCCCTGATCGCTGATCTGAAGCGTATCAAGCCAGCTTCCTCGAAAGGTATCTACGTCAAGCGCGTTACCCTGAGCACCACTATGGGCCCAGGTCTGGTCATCGACCAAGGCTCGCTGGACGTATAAGACACAAACTGGCGCAAGTAATTGCGTGAGTTGAAAGATTGGGGTCCCTGCCTGGCGGGGGCTATCCAAGACCGTAGGCGGCGAAAGTCTTAAACCACAAGCCTACGCAGATGGTGCTCCCGGTTCCTTACCGAATCAGACACCAAAACGACATCCGGCCCAGGCCAGATGAAACGGTAACAAGCAGGAGTTAAACCCGTGGCAATTAATCTCGAAGACAAGAAGGCCATCGTCGCTGAAGTCAACGAGGCTGCCAAAGCTGCTCTGTCCGCTGTCGTGGCTGATGCCCGTGGTGTGACAGTAAGCGCTATGACCGGACTCCGTAAAGAGGCTCGTGAAGCTGGCGTATACGTACGTGTTGTACGTAACACCCTGCTCAAGCGCGCTGTTGCTGACACTGAATACAGTGTCCTCAACGACGTGTTCACCGGCCCGACCCTGATTGCGTTCTCCACTGATCATCCAGGCGCTGCTGCCCGTTTGTTCAAGGAATTCGCCAAGGGTCAGGACAAGTTCGAGATCAAGGCAGCTGCGTTCGAGGGCAAGTTCCTCGCAGCTAACCAAATCGACGTACTGGCAACACTGCCGACCCGTAACGAAGCTATTTCTCAGCTGATGAGCGTGATTCAAGGCGCTACCAGCAAGTTGGCTCGTACTCTGGCCGCAGTTCGCGAGCAAAAAGAAGCTGCCGCAGCCTAAGGCTGAGCAACTCCTCTCGCGTATTTTTGTTTATTTCGATGGCCGCGTAGGCCGTCCCCCAATTCAGGAATTACAGCAATGTCTATCTCCCAAGACGATATCCTCAACGCCGTAGCTGAAATGTCGGTTCTGCAGGTTGTTGAGCTGATCAAAGCTTTCGAAGAAAAATTCGGCGTTTCCGCTGCCGCTGCTTCCGCCGGTCCAGCTGCTGCTGCTGCCGTTGTTGAAGAGCAAACCGAATTCAACGTCATGCTGCTGGAAGCTGGCGAGAAGAAAGTAAACGTGATCAAGGCAGTACGTGAACTGACCGGTCTGGGCCTGAAAGAAGCCAAGGCAGTAGTTGACGGCGCCCCTGCCCAGGTTCTGGAAGCAGTGTCGAAAGACGCAGCTGACAAAGCTAAAGCAGTGCTGGAAGAAGCAGGCGCTAAAGTCGAGCTGAAGTAAGCATCGACCTTGCGTCTCCAGCCCAAGCGTTAAGCTGAAGGCTGATGGCTGGTGGCTCTTGCCACCGGCCTTTTTCCGTTATTGGCAATCGACTCGGTCGTCGCCTCTAACGCGCTGTAACCACCCGATGCGGTGGCGCAAACCATGGGGTTTGCAAGATTTTCTGGCTGCTCCCGTCGGGAGGGGCCAAACAAGCAGGTGACCAAGCTGGGGAACGCTGATGGCTTACTCATATACTGAGAAAAAACGTATCCGCAAGGACTTTAGCAAGTTGCCGGACGTCATGGATGTCCCGTACCTTCTGGCTATCCAGCTGGATTCGTATCGTGAATTCTTGCAGGCGGGAGCGACCAAAGATCAGTTCCGCGACGTGGGCCTGCATGCGGCCTTCAAATCCGTTTTCCCGATCATCAGCTACTCCGGCAATGCTGCGCTGGAGTACGTCGGTTATCGCCTGGGCGAACCGGCATTTGATGTCAAAGAATGCGTGTTGCGCGGTGTTACGTACGCCGTACCTTTGCGGGTAAAAGTCCGCCTGATCATTTTCGACAAAGAGTCGTCGAACAAAGCGATCAAGGACATCAAAGAGCAAGAAGTCTACATGGGTGAAATCCCCCTGATGACTGAGAACGGTACCTTCGTTATCAACGGTACCGAGCGCGTTATCGTTTCCCAGCTGCACCGTTCCCCGGGCGTGTTCTTCGACCACGACCGCGGCAAGACGCACAGCTCCGGCAAGCTCCTGTACTCCGCGCGGATCATTCCGTACCGTGGTTCGTGGTTGGACTTCGAGTTCGACCCGAAAGACTGCGTGTTCGTGCGTATCGACCGTCGTCGCAAGCTGCCGGCCTCGGTACTGCTGCGCGCGCTCGGCTATACCACTGAGCAAGTGCTGGATGCCTTCTACACCACTAACGTATTCCACCTGAGCGGCGAAACCCTCAGCCTGGAACTGGTGCCTCAGCGCCTGCGTGGTGAGATTGCGGTCCTGGACATCCAGGACGAAAAAGGCAAGGTCATCGTTGAAGCCGGCCGCCGTATTACCGCGCGCCACATCAACCAGATCGAAAAAGCCGGTATCAAGACGCTGGAAGTGCCTCTGGACTACGTCCTGGGTCGCACCACCGCCAAGGTCATCGTGCACCCGGCCACTGGCGAAATCCTGGCTGAATGCAACACCGAGCTGAACACCGAGATCCTGGCAAAAATCGCCAAGTCCCAGGTCGTTCGCATCGAGACCCTGTACACCAACGACATCGACTGCGGTCCGTTCGTCTCCGACACCCTGAAGATCGACTCCACCAGCAACCAATTGGAAGCGCTGGTCGAGATCTATCGCATGATGCGTCCTGGCGAGCCACCAACCAAAGACGCTGCCGAGACCCTGTTCAACAACCTGTTCTTCAGCCCTGAGCGCTATGACCTGTCTGCGGTCGGCCGGATGAAATTCAACCGTCGTATCGGTCGTACCGAGATCGAAGGTTCGGGCGTGTTGTGCAAGGAAGATATCGTCGCGGTACTGAAGACCCTGGTCGACATCCGTAACGGTAAAGGCATCGTCGATGACATCGACCACCTGGGTAACCGTCGTGTTCGCTGTGTAGGCGAAATGGCCGAGAACCAGTTCCGTGTTGGCCTGGTACGTGTTGAGCGTGCGGTCAAAGAGCGTCTGTCGATGGCCGAAAGCGAAGGCCTGATGCCGCAAGACCTGATCAACGCCAAGCCAGTGGCTGCGGCGGTGAAAGAGTTCTTCGGTTCCAGCCAGCTCTCGCAGTTCATGGACCAGAACAACCCGCTCTCCGAGATCACCCACAAGCGCCGTGTTTCCGCACTGGGCCCGGGCGGTCTGACTCGTGAGCGTGCAGGCTTTGAAGTTCGTGACGTACACCCGACTCACTACGGTCGTGTATGCCCGATTGAAACGCCGGAAGGTCCGAACATCGGCCTGATCAACTCCCTGGCCGCCTATGCGCGCACCAACCAGTACGGCTTCCTCGAGAGCCCGTACCGTGTGGTGAAAGACGCACTGGTCACCGACGAGATCGTGTTCCTGTCCGCCATCGAAGAAGCCGATCACGTGATCGCTCAGGCCTCGGCCACGATGAACGACAAGAAAATGCTGATCGACGAGCTGGTAGCTGTTCGTCACTTGAACGAGTTCACCGTCAAGGCGCCGGAAGACGTCACCTTGATGGACGTATCGCCGAAGCAGGTAGTTTCGGTTGCAGCGTCGCTGATCCCGTTCCTGGAACACGATGACGCCAACCGTGCGTTGATGGGTTCCAACATGCAGCGTCAAGCTGTACCGACCCTGCGTGCTGACAAGCCGCTGGTAGGTACCGGCATGGAGCGTAACGTAGCTCGTGACTCCGGCGTTTGCGTCGTGGCTCGTCGTGGCGGCGTAATCGACTCCGTTGATGCCAGCCGTATCGTGGTTCGTGTTGCCGATGACGAAGTTGAAACTGGCGAAGCCGGTGTCGACATCTACAACCTGACCAAATACACCCGCTCCAACCAGAACACCTGCATCAACCAGCGTCCGCTGGTGAGCAAGGGTGATCGGGTTCAGCGCAGCGACATCATGGCAGACGGTCCGTCCACCGATATGGGTGAGCTGGCACTGGGCCAGAACATGCGCATCGCGTTCATGGCCTGGAACGGTTACAACTTCGAAGACTCCATCTGCCTGTCCGAGCGTGTGGTTCAGGAAGATCGCTTCACCACGATCCACATTCAGGAACTGACCTGTGTGGCGCGTGACACCAAGCTTGGGCCAGAGGAAATCACTGCAGACATCCCGAACGTGGGTGAAGCTGCACTGAACAAGCTGGACGAAGCCGGTATCGTTTACGTAGGTGCTGAAGTTGGCGCAGGCGACATTCTGGTGGGTAAGGTCACTCCGAAAGGCGAGACCCAACTGACTCCGGAAGAGAAGCTGTTGCGTGCCATCTTCGGTGAAAAAGCCAGCGACGTTAAAGACACCTCCCTGCGCGTACCTACCGGTACCAAGGGCACTGTCATCGACGTACAGGTCTTCACCCGTGACGGCGTTGAGCGTGATGCTCGTGCACTGTCCATCGAGAAGACTCAACTCGACGAGATCCGCAAGGACCTGAACGAAGAGTTCCGTATCGTTGAGGGCGCGACCTTCGAACGTCTGCGTTCCGCCCTGGTAGGTCACAAGGCTGAAGGCGGCGCAGGTCTGAAGAAAGGTCAGGACATCACCGACGAAGTACTCGACGGTCTTGAGCACGGCCAGTGGTTCAAACTGCGCATGGCTGAAGACGCTCTGAACGAGCAGCTCGAGAAGGCCCAGGCCTACATCGTTGATCGTCGCCGTCTGCTGGACGACAAGTTCGAAGACAAGAAGCGCAAACTGCAGCAGGGCGATGACCTGGCTCCAGGCGTGCTGAAAATCGTCAAGGTTTACCTGGCAATCCGTCGCCGCATCCAGCCGGGCGACAAGATGGCCGGTCGTCACGGTAACAAAGGTGTGGTCTCTGTGATCATGCCGGTTGAAGACATGCCGCACGATGCCAATGGCACCCCGGTCGACGTCGTCCTCAACCCGCTGGGCGTACCTTCGCGTATGAACGTTGGTCAGATCCTTGAAACCCACCTGGGCCTCGCGGCCAAAGGTCTGGGCGAGAAGATCAACCGTATGATCGAAGAGCAGCGCAAGGTTGCTGACCTGCGCAAGTTCCTGCACGAGATCTACAACGAGATCGGCGGTCGCAACGAAGAGCTGGACACCTTCTCCGACCAGGAAATCCTGGATCTGGCGAAGAACCTGCGCGGCGGCGTTCCAATGGCTACCCCGGTGTTCGACGGTGCCAAGGAAAGCGAAATCAAGGCCATGCTGAAACTGGCAGACCTGCCAGAAAGCGGCCAGATGCAGCTGTTCGACGGCCGTACCGGCAACAAGTTTGAGCGCCCGGTTACTGTTGGCTACATGTACATGCTGAAGCTGAACCACTTGGTAGACGACAAGATGCACGCTCGTTCTACCGGTTCGTACAGCCTGGTTACCCAGCAGCCGCTGGGTGGTAAGGCTCAGTTCGGTGGTCAGCGTTTCGGGGAGATGGAGGTCTGGGCACTGGAAGCATACGGTGCTGCTTACACTCTGCAAGAAATGCTCACAGTGAAGTCGGACGATGTGAACGGTCGGACCAAGATGTACAAAAACATCGTGGACGGCGATCACCGTATGGAGCCGGGCATGCCCGAGTCCTTCAACGTGTTGATCAAAGAAATTCGTTCCCTCGGCATCGATATCGATCTGGAAACCGAATAACACGTGACGCGAATCGAGAGCGGGGCTGTTTAGCCCGCTCTCTGCTCCGCCAGGAGGAAAGGCCTTGAAAGACCTACTGAATTTGCTGAAAAACCAGGGTCAAGTCGAAGAGTTCGACGCCATCCGTATTGGATTGGCATCGCCTGAGATGATCCGTTCGTGGTCGTTCGGTGAAGTTAAAAAGCCGGAAACCATCAACTACCGTACGTTCAAACCAGAACGTGACGGCCTGTTCTGCGCCAAGATCTTTGGCCCGGTAAAGGATTACGAGTGCCTGTGCGGTAAGTACAAGCGCTTGAAGCACCGTGGTGTGATCTGCGAGAAGTGCGGCGTTGAAGTTGCACTGGCCAAGGTTCGTCGTGAGCGCATGGCGCACATCGAACTGGCTTCGCCGGTTGCCCACATCTGGTTCCTGAAATCGCTGCCGTCCCGTATCGGCTTGCTGATGGACATGACCCTGCGTGATATCGAACGCGTTCTCTACTTCGAGAGCTATGTCGTTATCGATCCAGGCATGACCACCCTTGAAAAAGGTCAGCTGCTCAACGACGAGCAGTACTTCGAAGCGCTGGAAGAGTTCGGCGACGATTTCGATGCCCGCATGGGTGCCGAAGCTGTCCGTGAACTGCTGCACGCTATCGACCTGGAACACGAGATTGGCCGTCTGCGTGAAGAAATTCCGCAAACTAACTCCGAAACCAAGATCAAGAAGCTGTCCAAGCGTCTGAAGTTGATGGAAGCCTTCCAGGGTTCCGGCAACCTGCCAGAGTGGATGGTGCTGACCGTTCTGCCGGTTCTGCCGCCAGACCTGCGTCCGCTGGTACCGTTGGATGGTGGTCGCTTCGCGACTTCCGACCTCAACGACCTGTACCGTCGCGTGATCAACCGTAACAACCGCTTGAAGCGCCTGCTTGATCTGTCCGCTCCGGACATCATCGTGCGCAACGAAAAGCGTATGTTGCAAGAAGCTGTCGATGCCTTGCTCGACAACGGTCGTCGTGGCCGCGCTATCACCGGTTCGAACAAGCGTCCTCTGAAATCCCTGGCTGACATGATCAAGGGTAAGCAAGGCCGTTTCCGTCAGAACTTGCTCGGTAAGCGTGTTGACTACTCCGGTCGTTCGGTAATTACCGTAGGCCCGACCCTGCGTCTGCACCAGTGCGGTCTGCCTAAGAAGATGGCTCTGGAGCTGTTCAAGCCGTTCATTTTCGGCAAGCTGGAAATGCGTGGTCTCGCGACTACCATCAAAGCCGCCAAGAAAATGGTCGAGCGCGAACTGCCAGAGGTTTGGGACGTTCTCGCTGAAGTGATCCGTGAACACCCGGTTCTCCTCAACCGTGCACCGACCCTTCACCGTCTGGGTATCCAGGCGTTTGAACCGGTACTGATCGAAGGTAAGGCTATCCAGCTGCACCCTCTGGTCTGTGCTGCGTACAACGCCGACTTCGACGGCGACCAAATGGCCGTGCACGTACCGCTGACACTGGAAGCCCAGTTGGAAGCGCGTGCGTTGATGATGTCGACCAACAACATTCTGTCGCCAGCCAACGGTGAGCCAATCATCGTTCCGTCGCAGGACGTTGTATTGGGTCTGTACTACATGACTCGTGAAGCGATCAACGCCAAGGGCGAAGGTCGTGTGTTCGCGGATCTGCAGGAAGTTGACCGTGTGTTCCGTGCCGGCGAAGCCGCACTGCACGCCAAGGTTAAAGTCCGCATCCACGAAACCATCAACGATCGTGACGGTGGCAGCGTCAAGAACACCCGTATCGTCGACACCACTGTCGGCCGTGCGCTGTTGTTCCAGGTTGTTCCACCTGGCCTGTCGTACGACGTGGTCAACCAGCCAATGAAGAAAAAGGCGATCTCCAAGCTGATCAACCAGTGCTACCGCGTGGTTGGTTTGAAAGAGACCGTTATCTTCGCTGACCAGTTGATGTACACCGGTTTTGCTTATTCGACCATTTCCGGCGTTTCCATCGGTGTTAACGACTTCGTTATCCCGGACGAGAAAGCCGCCATCATCGGTGCTGCTACCGATGAAGTGAAAGAGATCGAAAGCCAGTACGCCTCCGGCCTGGTAACCCAGGGCGAGAAGTACAACAAAGTGATCGACCTTTGGTCCAAGGCCAACGACGAAGTGTCGAAGGCAATGATGTCGAACCTCTCGAAAGAGCGCGTTATCGACCGTCATGGCGTGGAAGTCGATCAAGAGTCGTTCAACTCGATGTACATGATGGCCGACTCGGGCGCACGGGGTTCTGCTGCGCAGATCCGTCAGCTCGCCGGTATGCGTGGCCTGATGGCCAAGCCGGACGGTTCCATCATCGAAACGCCGATTACTGCGAACTTCCGTGAAGGCTTGAGCGTACTTCAGTACTTCATCTCGACTCACGGTGCTCGTAAAGGTCTGGCGGATACCGCGTTGAAAACCGCTAACTCCGGTTACCTGACTCGTCGTCTGGTAGACGTTGCGCAAGACTTGGTTGTGACTGAAGTCGACTGCGGCACCGAGCACGGTCTGCTGATGACTCCGCACATCGAAGGCGGCGACGTTGTAGAGCCGTTGGGTGAGCGCGTACTGGGTCGAGTAATCGCCCGTGACGTATTCAAGCCAGGTACCGAGGAAATCATCGTTCCTGCCGGCACACTGGTAGACGAGAAGTGGGTAGAGTTCATCGAACTCAACAGCATCGACGAAGTGATTGTTCGCTCGCCGATCAGCTGCGAAACCCGCTACGGCATTTGCGCCAAGTGCTACGGCCGTGACTTGGCTCGTGGTCACCAGGTGAACATCGGTGAAGCGGTCGGCGTTATCGCTGCCCAGTCCATCGGTGAGCCGGGTACCCAGCTGACCATGCGTACGTTCCACATTGGTGGTGCGGCAAGCCGGACCTCCGCAGCCGACAGCGTTCAGGTGAAGAATGGCGGTACCGTCCGTCTGCACAACCTGAAGCACGTTGAGCGAGTGGATGGCCACCTGGTTGCTGTGTCCCGTTCCGGTGAGCTGGCAATCGCTGATGACTACGGTCGTGAGCGTGAGCGTTACAAGCTGCCGTACGGTGCTGTGATTTCGGTTAAAGAAGGTGACAAGGTCGACGCTGGCGCAATCGTGGCCAAGTGGGATCCGCACACTCACCCAATCGTTACCGAAATGAAAGGTACCGTGACCTACGTGGGCATGGAAGAAGGCATCACGATCAAGCGTCAGACTGACGAATTGACCGGTATGACCAACATTGAAGTACTCGACGCCAAAGACCGTCCAGCTGCAGGCAAAGATATCCGTCCTGCTGTGAAGATGGTTGATGACAACGGCAAGGATCTGTTGCTGCCAGGCACTGACGTTATCGCTCAGTACTTCCTGCCAGCCAACGCCCTGGTCGGTGTTGCGGATGGTGCGAAGATCGCGATCGGTGATGTTATCGCTCGTATCCCGCAAGAAACTTCGAAGACCCGTGACATCACCGGTGGTCTGCCGCGTGTTGCCGACTTGTTCGAAGCTCGTCGTCCGAAGGAAGCGTCGATTCTGGCTGAAGTCAGCGGCACCATCGCGTTCGGTAAAGAGACCAAAGGCAAGCGCCGTCTGGTTATCACCCCGAACGACGGTAGCGATCCGTATGAAGAGCTGATTCCGAAGTGGCGTCACCTGAACGTCTTCGAAGGCGAACAGGTAAACCGCGGCGAAGTTATCTCCGACGGCCCGAGCGATCCACACGACATCCTGCGTCTGCTGGGTGTGAGTGCGCTGGCCAAGTACATCGTTAACGAGATCCAGGACGTTTACCGTCTGCAAGGCGTGAAGATCAACGATAAGCACATCGAGACCATCCTGCGTCAGATGCTGCGTAAAGTTGAAATCGCTGAATCCGGCGATTCGAGTTTCATCAAGGGCGACCAGATGGAACTGACTCACGTACTGGTAGAGAACGAGCGTCTGGCTGGCGACGAGAAATTCGTTTCCAAATTCACTCGTGTGTTGCTGGGTATCACCAAGGCGTCGTTGTCCACTGAGTCGTTCATCTCGGCGGCCTCCTTCCAGGAGACTACCCGCGTACTGACCGAAGCAGCGGTAACCGGCAAGCGCGATTACCTGCGCGGCCTGAAAGAAAACGTGGTTGTGGGTCGTCTGATCCCGGCCGGTACCGGTTTGGCCTACCACAGCGAGCGTAAGCGTCGCCGTGAACTCGACAAGCCGTTGCGCGTAAGCGCCAGTGAAGTGGAAGCTGCACTGACCGAAGCACTGAACTCAAGCGGTAACTGAGTTCTGCAGTAAATAAGACCGGGCCCTGGCAGCCCCGTTCGTCGGACCGAGACAGATTTGTCCCGGTTCGATGGAGGGGGAGGTCGGGGCCTTGCCTTGACTGGGGACAAGATCCTCTTTAGACTCTTGTACCCCTAAATTTGGCGGGAATTCGTTCCTGCCATTTTGCTTTTCTTGCAAGACAATAGCGTCGCAAGACAACAGTGGAGCTAGTAGATGGCAACTATCAACCAGCTGGTACGTCAGCCGCGTAAGCGTATCGTCGAGAAATCCGACGTGCCTGCGCTGCAGAACTGCCCGCAACGTCGTGGCGTATGCACTCGCGTGTATACCACTACGCCGAAAAAACCTAACTCGGCACTGCGTAAAGTATGCCGTGTGCGCCTGACCAACGGTTTCGAGGTTTCCTCGTACATCGGTGGTGAAGGTCACAACCTGCAAGAGCACAGCGTGGTACTGATCCGCGGCGGTCGTGTAAAAGACTTGCCAGGTGTTCGTTACCACACCGTACGCGGCTCCTTGGATACTTCCGGCGTTAAAGGTCGTAACCAGGGTCGTTCGAAGTACGGTACCAAGAAGCCTAAGTAGTAGCGGCTTTTTGTAAAACTGAATCATCTTATTTTCTGAGTCGATAAGAGTAAGGTCGGAGGCGTCCCGAAAGGGCACTAATTCCGAGCGAACCTGAAGACCGTTTGAGGGCTTATCCATGCCAAGAAGACGCGTAGCAGCCAAGCGCGAAGTGCTTGACGATCCAAAATACGGAAGCCAAATTCTGGCCAAGTTCATGAACCACGTGATGGAAAGCGGCAAGAAAGCCGTTGCCGAGCGTATCGTTTATGGCGCGCTGGAAAAGGTTAAAGAACGCAAGAACAGCGACCCCCTGGAAATCTTCGAGAAAGCTCTCGACGCCATCGCTCCGCTGGTCGAAGTGAAGTCGCGCCGTGTAGGCGGTGCTACTTACCAGGTTCCGGTTGAAGTTCGCCCGTCCCGTCGTAACGCTTTGGCAATGCGCTGGTTGGTAGACTTCGCCCGTAAGCGCGGCGAGAAGTCTATGGCCCTGCGTTTGGCTGGCGAACTGTTGGACGCTGCTGAAGGTAAAGGTGCTGCTGTTAAGAAGCGTGAAGACGTGCACCGTATGGCTGAAGCTAACAAAGCTTTCTCGCACTACCGCTTCTAATTCTAGCTTCACTAATTTTGCGAGGGCTTTATGGCTCGTACTACTCCGATTAGTCGCTACCGTAACATCGGTATCGTCGCTCACGTGGATGCTGGTAAAACCACCACCACCGAGCGCGTCCTTTTTTACACCGGCAAAAGTCACAAGATGGGCGAGGTGCATGACGGCGCCGCGACCACAGACTGGATGGTTCAGGAGCAGGAGCGTGGTATTACCATTACTTCTGCTGCTATTACCGCCTTCTGGAAAGGTTCTGAGAAGCAGTACAAGGATGAGCACCGCTTCAACGTAATCGATACCCCGGGCCACGTAGACTTCACCATTGAAGTTGAACGTTCCCTGCGCGTACTCGACGGCGCTGTCGTTGTGTTCTGCGGCACCTCGGGTGTTGAGCCTCAGTCGGAAACCGTATGGCGTCAAGCCAACAAATACGGCGTTCCACGTCTTGTTTACGTAAACAAGATGGACCGTGCTGGTGCGAACTTCCTGCGCGTGATCGGTCAGATCAAGCAGCGCCTGGGTCACACTCCAGTGCCAATCCAGTTGGCTATCGGTTCCGAAGACAACTTCCAGGGGCAGATCGATCTGCTGACCATGGAAGCTGTTTACTGGAACGATGCTGACAAAGGTATGGTTCCTGTTCGCAAGCCTATCCCTGCTGAACTGCAGGAATTGGCTGACGAGTGGCGCAACAACATGGTTGAAGCTGCGGCCGAAGCCAACGAAGAGCTGATGAACAAGTACCTCGAAGGTGAAGAGCTCACCAACGCGGAAATCAAGGCCGCTCTGCGTCAGCGTACTATCGCTGGTGAGATCGTCTTGGCTGTTTGCGGTTCCTCGTTCAAGAACAAGGGTGTTCCCCTGGTTCTCGATGCTGTGATCGACTACCTGCCGGCACCAGTGGATATTCCTGCCATCAAGGGTACTGACCCGGATGACGAGACTATCGAGCTGGAGCGTCATGCAGACGACGCAGAACCGTTCTCCGCTCTGGCATTTAAAATTGCCACTGACCCATTCGTGGGTACCTTGACCTTCGTCCGCGTTTACTCGGGCGTGTTGAACTCCGGTGACGGCGTGATCAACTCGGTTAAAGGCAAGAAAGAGCGCGTGGGTCGTATGGTGCAAATGCACGCAAACGCCCGCGAAGAGATCAAGGAAGTGCGCGCTGGTGACATCGCGGCCTTGATCGGCATGAAGGACGTCACCACTGGTGAAACTTTGTGCAACGCTGACAAGCCAATCATCCTGGTTCGCATGGACTTCCCGGAGCCGGTTATTTCGGTTGCCGTTGAGCCTAAGACCAAGGATGACCAGGAAAAAATGGGTATCGCTCTGGGCAAGCTTGCTCAGGAAGATCCATCTTTCCGCGTCAAGACTGATGAAGAGACTGGTCAAACGATCATCTCCGGCATGGGCGAGCTGCACCTGGACATCCTGGTTGACCGGATGCGCCGTGAGTTCAACGTCGAAGCCAACATCGGTAAGCCTCAGGTTTCCTATCGTGAGCGCATCACGAAGAACTGTGAAATCGAAGGCAAATTCGTTCGTCAATCCGGCGGTCGTGGCCAGTTCGGCCATTGCTGGATCCGTTTTGCTCCTGCTGATGAAGGTCAGGAAGGTCTGCAATTCGTGAACGAAGTAGTGGGCGGTGTTGTTCCTAAGGAATACATCCCGGCTATCCAGAAGGGTATCGAAGAGCAGATGAAGAACGGTGTTGTTGCCGGCTATCCGCTCATCGGCCTGAAGGCGACCGTTTTTGACGGTTCTTACCACGACGTCGACTCCAACGAGATGGCGTTTAAGGTGGCTGCTTCCATGGCTACCAAGCAACTGGCCCAGAAGGGCGGTGGTGAGTTGCTTGAGCCAATCATGGCAGTAGAAGTCGTTACGCCTGAAGACTACATGGGTGACGTGATGGGCGACCTTAACCGTCGTCGCGGCATGATCTTGGGTATGGAAGATACGGTTTCCGGCAAAGTGATTCGTGCCGAGGTTCCGTTGGGCGAGATGTTCGGTTATGCGACCGACGTTCGTTCCATGTCTCAGGGTCGCGCAAGCTACTCTATGGAATTCAAAAAATACAACACAGCTCCGGCGCACATCGCTGAAACTGTATCCAAAAAACAAGGCTGATTCAGTCCTTTAGGCAAGGAGTTAATTGTCGTGGCTAAAGAAAAATTTGATCGTTCCCTACCGCACGTCAACGTTGGCACCATTGGTCACGTTGACCACGGTAAAACTACGCTGACTGCTGCTCTGACTCGTGTTTGCTCCGAAATTTTCGGTTCGGCTATCGTTGACTTCGACAAGATCGACAGCGCGCCAGAAGAAAAAGCTCGTGGTATCACCATCAACACCGCTCACGTTGAATACAACTCGCTGATCCGTCACTACGCTCACGTTGACTGCCCAGGTCACGCTGACTATGTGAAGAACATGATCACCGGTGCTGCCCAGATGGACGGCGCGATCCTGGTTTGTTCGGCCGCTGATGGTCCGATGCCGCAAACCCGTGAGCACATCCTGCTGTCCCGTCAGGTTGGCGTTCCGTACATCGTGGTTTACCTGAACAAGGCTGACCTGGTAGACGACGCTGAGCTGCTGGAACTGGTTGAGATGGAAGTGCGCGATCTGCTGAGCACTTACGACTTCCCAGGCGACGACACTCCGATCATCATCGGTTCTGCTCGTATGGCTCTGGAAGGCAAAGACGACAACGAAATGGGCACCACTTCCGTACGGAAACTGGTTGAGACTCTGGATAGCTACATTCCAGACCCGGTTCGTGTTATCGACAAGCCGTTCCTGATGCCAATCGAAGACGTATTCTCGATCTCCGGTCGCGGTACTGTTGTGACTGGTCGTATCGAGCGCGGTATCGTTAAGGTTCAAGATCCACTGGAAATCGTTGGTCTGCGTGACACTACCGTCACCACCTGCACCGGTGTTGAAATGTTCCGTAAACTGCTCGACGAAGGTCGTGCAGGCGAGAACTGCGGCGTTCTGCTGCGTGGTACCAAGCGTGACGACGTTGAGCGTGGCCAGGTTCTGGTCAAGCCAGGTTCGGTTAAGCCGCACACTACCTTTGAAGCTGAAGTGTACGTGTTGAGCAAAGAAGAAGGCGGTCGTCACACTCCGTTCTTCAAAGGCTACCGTCCACAGTTCTACTTCCGGACCACTGACGTGACCGGTAACTGCGAACTGCCGGAAGGCGTTGAAATGGTAATGCCAGGCGACAACATCAAAATGGTTGTCACCCTGATCAAAACCATCGCAATGGAAGATGGTCTGCGTTTCGCTATCCGTGAAGGCGGTCGTACCGTCGGCGCTGGCGTCGTAGCCAAAATCATCGCTTAATAAGTGATGACTTGAAAAAGCCCCCGCTTAGCGGGGGCTTTTTTATTGAGTTGACACCCATATGGGGCGTCTATAGAATTGCGCCTCCTTTTAACGGGCGTGTTGCGCTCGCTGGGAATAGCAGCCGGAGTCTGAAATCCAATGGCAAATCAGCAAATTCGTATCAGGTTGAAGGCTTTTGACCACAAACTGATCGACCAATCCACCCAGGAAATCGTGGAAACCGCGAAACGTACTGGTGCTCAAGTGCGTGGTCCAATTCCACTGCCTACCCGTAAAGAACGGTTCACCGTTCTGGTCTCCCCGCACGTCAACAAAGACGCGCGTGACCAGTACGAGATCCGTACTCATAAGCGCGTGCTGGACATCGTCCTGCCAACGGATAAAACCGTTGATGCACTTATGAAGCTTGATCTGGCGGCCGGTGTGGAAGTACAGATCAGCCTCGGCTAAGACTTGGGTCTTAGTCGTGTAACGCTCTGAAATGGGCGGCCATAGCGGGTGAAAGCCCCGTACACTCATGAGGTTTACAACATGACTATTGGTGTAGTCGGTCGTAAATGCGGTATGACCCGTATTTTCACCGAAGAAGGTGTCTCCATTCCGGTCACGGTCATTGAGATCGAACCGAATCGCGTCACCCAGTTTAAAACTGAAGAAACCGATGGCTATCGTGCAGTGCAAGTCACTGTCGGCGAGCGTCGTGCTTCGCGTGTGACTGCTGCTCAAGCAGGTCACTTCGCTAAAGCAAACGTTGCAGCTGGTCGTACTGTCATGGAGTTCCGTCTTGAAGACGGCGACTACCAGGCTGGCGATCTGATCAACGCTGAAATCTTCGCCGCTGGTCAACTGGTTGATGTAACCGGTCAGTCCAAGGGTAAAGGCTTCCAGGGTACGATCAAGCGTTGGAATTTCCGTGGCCAAGACAACACTCACGGTAACTCCGTTTCCCACCGCGTCCCGGGCTCTATTGGCCAGTGCCAGACTCCTGGTCGTGTATTCAAGGGCAAAAAAATGTCCGGTCATATGGGCGCTGAGCGCGTGACCGTGCAGTCCCTCGAAGTAGTGCGCGTCGACGCTGAACGCAATCTGTTGTTGGTCAAGGGTGCTGTTCCTGGCGCTACTGGCGGCAACCTGGTTGTACGTCCAGCGGCCAAGGCTCGCGGTTAAGGGGAAGCTGACATGCAATTAAATGTAAATGACGCTCAAGCGATCGAAGTTTCCGAACTGACATTTGGCGGCGAATTCAACGAGACGCTGGTTCACCAAGCAGTCGTGGCCTACATGGCCGGCGGCCGTCAAGGTAGCAAGCAGCAAAAGACCCGTTCCGACGTACGTGGTGGCGGTAAGCGCCCTTGGCGTCAGAAAGGCACTGGCCGTGCTCGTGCCGGTACTATCCGTAGCCCAATCTGGCGTGGCGGCGGTACCACTTTCGCAGCTCGTCCACAGGATCACACTCAGAAGCTCAACAAGAAGATGTACCGCGCAGCACTGCGCTCCATCCTTGCTGAACTCGTGCGTACTGATCGTCTGGTCGTGGTTCAGGACTTCGCTGTTGAAAGTCCAAAAACCAAAGATCTGCTGGGCAAACTGAACAACATGAGCCTGACCGATGTTTTGATCGTGTCTGAAGCTGTTGATCAGAACCTGTACCTGGCTGCTCGCAACCTGCCACACGTTGATGTACGTGACGTGCAAGGTTCCGATCCAGTTAGTCTGATCGCATACGACAAGGTGTTGATCACCGTGTCGGCCGTGAAGAAATTCGAGGAGCTGCTGGGATGAACCAGGAACGCGTATTTAAAGTTCTGCTTGGCCCGCACGTTTCCGAAAAGGCTACGGTTCTGGCTGACAAGAAAGGCCAGTTCGTTTTCAAGGTTGCAACTGACGCAACCAAGCTGGAAATCAAGAAGGCCGTCGAAAGCCTGTTCAGCGTGAAAGTAGAGCGTGTTACTACCCTGAATGTTCTGGGTAAGAGCAAGCGCACTGCTCGCGGTCTGGGCAAGCGTAATGACTGGAAGAAGGCAGTTATCTCCCTTCAGCCAGGCCAAGATCTCGATTTCAGCAGCAGTGCTGAGTAAGGAAGGGGTGCATCATGGCAATCGTTAAATGCAAACCGACTTCCCCTGGCCGCCGTTTTGTGGTCAAGGTGGTCAACCAGGAGCTGCATAAAGGCGCTCCTCACGCACCGCTGCTCGAGAAGAAATCGAAGACTGGTGGTCGTAACAACAATGGTCGCATTACCACTCGTCACATCGGTGGTGGCCATAAGCAGCATTATCGTCTGGTCGATTTCCGTCGCAACGACAAAGATGGCATCACTGCCACTGTCGAGCGTATCGAATACGATCCAAACCGTACTGCTCACATCGCTCTGCTGCTGTACGCAGATGGCGAGCGTCGCTACATCATCGCCCCTAAAGGCGTGAGTGCTGGTGACCAGCTGATCGCAGGTGCCTTGGCGCCGATCAAGCCGGGCAACGCTCTGCAACTGCGCAACATTCCAGTTGGTAGCACCGTACACGGCATCGAATTGAAGCCGGGTAAAGGCGCGCAAATCGCTCGTTCCGCTGGTGCTTCGGCTCAGCTGATCGCTCGTGAAGGTGTCTACGTGACCCTGCGTCTGCGCTCTGGTGAAATGCGTAAAGTACTGGCTGAGTGCCGTGCGACCCTGGGCGAAGTCTCGAACTCCGAGCACAGCCTGCGTTCGCTGGGTAAAGCTGGTGCCAAACGCTGGCGTGGCGTTCGCCCAACCGTTCGTGGTGTTGCCATGAACCCGGTTGACCACCCACACGGTGGTGGTGAAGGTCGTACCTCTGGTGGTCGTCATCCGGTATCGCCATGGGGCTTCCCGACTAAGGGCGCGAAGACTCGTGGTAATAAGCGTACCGACAAAATGATCGTCCGTCGTCGCAAGTAAATAGAGGGATACGACAGTGCCACGTTCTCTGAAAAAAGGTCCTTTTATTGATCTTCACCTACTGAAGAAGATCGAAGTGGCGGCGGAAAAGAACGATCGCAAGCCGGTGAAAACCTGGTCGCGTCGTTCGATGATCCTGCCACAAATGGTCGGTTTGACCATTGCAGTGCATAACGGTCGCCTACATGTTCCAGTTCTTGTGAACGAAGACATGGTCGGCCACAAACTAGGCGAGTTTGCCGGTACCCGCACATATCGTGGGCACGTGGCAGACAAGAAAGCCAAGCGTTAAGGGGTAAGGAACGATGGAAGTAGCCGCTAAGTTGTCGGGCGCTCGAATCTCCGCCCAGAAAGCCCGCTTGGTCGCCGACCAGATCCGCGGGAAGAAGGTGGGCGAAGCGCTCAACCTGTTGGCTTTCAGCAGTAAGAAAGCCGCCGAGATCATCAAGAAAGTGCTGGAGTCGGCCGTAGCCAACGCCGAGCACAACGAAGGCGCAGACGTTGATGACCTTAAAGTCAGCACCGTTTTCGTCAACGAAGGGCGTTCGCTGAAGCGCATCATGCCTCGTGCCAAAGGCCGAGCTGATCGCATCGTCAAGCGGTCTTGCCATATCACTGTCAAGGTTGCTGACAAGTAACGGAGTCGAAGAGATGGGTCAGAAAGTACATCCCATTGGCATTCGCCTGGGAATCGTCAAGGAGCACACCTCCGTCTGGTACGCAGACGGTCGGACTTATGCGGACTACTTGTTCGCTGATCTGAAGGTGCGTGAGTATCTCCAAGACAAACTAAAAAGCGCGTCCGTGAGCCGTATCGATATCCATCGTCCTGCTCAAACTGCACGTATCACCATCCACACCGCTCGTCCAGGTATCGTTATCGGGAAGAAAGGTGAAGATGTTGAGAAACTGCGTCAGGACCTGACCAAGCAAATGGGTGTGCCTGTGCACATCAATATCGAAGAGATCCGTAAGCCGGAGCTCGACGGTATGCTGGTTGCGCAGAGCGTAGCTCAGCAGCTGGAGCGTCGCGTAATGTTCCGTCGCGCTATGAAGCGCGCAGTACAGAACGCCATGCGCATTGGTGCCAAAGGCATCAAAATCCAAGTGAGCGGTCGTCTCGGCGGTGCTGAAATCGCACGTACTGAATGGTATCGCGAAGGTCGTGTGCCGTTGCACACCCTGCGTGCCGACATCGACTATGCCAACTACGAAGCTCACACCACTTACGGTGTGATCGGTGTAAAGGTTTGGATCTTCAAAGGCGAAGTAATTGGTGGTCGCCAAGAAGAACTGAAACCACAAGCACCAGCGCCTCGTAAAAAAGCTGCTAAGTAAGGGGTACGCCAAATGTTGCAACCAAAGCGTACGAAGTTCCGCAAGCAGATGACAGGCCACAACCGTGGTCTGGCTCAGCGCGGTAGCAAAGTCAGCTTCGGCGAATATGCGCTGAAGTCTGTAGCTCGTGGTCGTCTCACCGCTCGTCAGATCGAGTCAGCGCGTCGTGCTCTGACCCGTCACGTTAAACGTGGCGGCAAGATCTGGATCCGTGTATTCCCGGACAAGCCTATTTCCAAAAAGCCCCTCGAAGTTCGTATGGGTAAAGGTAAGGGTAGTGTGGAGTACTGGGTTGCCCAGATTCAGCCAGGTAAAGTCCTGTATGAAATCGAGGGTGTAACTGAAGAGCTGGCGCGTGAGGCTTTTGCCCTGGCTGCTGCAAAGCTGCCGCTCGCCACCGCCTTTGTTAAACGGACGGTGATGTGATGAAAGCGAATGAACTTCGTGAAAAAGACGCGCCGCAGCTTAACGAGCAACTGCTCGGCCTGCTGCGCGACCAGTTCAATCTGCGCATGCAGAAAGCAACTGGCCAGTTGGGGCAGTCTCACCTGCTCCGGCAAGTTAAGCGTGACATCGCTCGCGTGAAGACTGTGCTCAAACAGCAGGCAGGTAAGTAATCATGGCTGAAGCCGAAAAAACCGTCCGTACGCTGACTGGCCGTGTTGTCAGCGACAAAATGGACAAGACCATCACCGTTCTGATCGAGCGTCGCGTAAAGCACCCGATCTACGGTAAATACGTTAAGCGTTCGACTAAGCTGCACGCGCACGACGAAACCAATCAGTGCCACATCGGCGACAAGGTCACTATTCGTGAAACTCGTCCGCTGGCCAAGACCAAGTCTTGGGCGCTGGTTGATGTTCTCGAACGCGCTGTGGAAG
This sequence comes from Pseudomonas sp. BIGb0558, assembly GCF_024807515.1. Classification (NCBI taxonomy): domain Bacteria; kingdom Pseudomonadati; phylum Pseudomonadota; class Gammaproteobacteria; order Pseudomonadales; family Pseudomonadaceae; genus Pseudomonas; species Pseudomonas sp. BIGb0558. The sequence continues at coordinate 192,746 of NZ_JANUEW010000007.1, read as the reverse complement.
TCTAAGGACTAGGGGTCGGAGAAATTATATGATTCAGACTCAATCCATGCTCGATGTGGCCGATAACAGCGGCGCACGCCGCGTTATGTGCATCAAGGTGCTGGGTGGCTCCCATCGTCGTTACGCTGGTATCGGTGACATCATCAAAGTTACCGTGAAGGAAGCAATTCCTCGCGGTAAAGTGAAAAAAGGCCAAGTGATGACTGCTGTTGTAGTCCGCACTCGTCACGGCGTACGTCGTGCTGATGGCTCCATTATCCGCTTTGATGGCAACGCTGCTGTTCTTCTGAACAACAAGCAAGAGCCGATCGGCACCCGTATCTTTGGGCCAGTGACCCGTGAACTTCGTACTGAGAAGTTCATGAAGATCGTCTCGCTCGCCCCAGAAGTGCTGTAAGGAGATCCGACATGCAAAAGATTCGTCGTGACGACGAGATCATCGTGATCGCCGGCAAAGACAAAGGTAAGCGCGGTAAGGTGCTTAAGGTTCTCGCTAATAACCGTCTGGTTATCGGTGGTTTGAACCTGGTTAAGCGTCATACCAAGCCTAACCCGATGTCGGGCGTGCAAGGCGGTATCGTCGAAAAAGAAGCTCCACTGGACGCTTCTAACGTCGCCATTTTCAACGGCGAAACCAACAAGGCTGATCGCGTTGGTTTCAAAGTAGAAGACGGCAAGAAAATTCGTGTCTTCAAGTCGACCCAAAAAGCGGTTGATGCTTGAACACTGCTAGGTAGAAGACCATGGCACGACTAAAAGAGATTTACTGGAAGGAAATCGCACCGAAGCTTAAGGAAGAACTTAAGCTTTCGAACGTGATGGAAGTTCCACGCGTTACAAAAATCACCCTGAACATGGGTCTGGGCGAAGCGGTCGGTGACAAAAAAGTCATCGAGCACGCTGTTGCCGACCTGGAAAAGATCACCGGTCAGAAAGTCGTTGTGACTTACGCTCGGAAATCCATCGCTGGCTTTAAAGTCCGTGAAGGTTGGCCGATCGGCGTCAAAGTGACTCTGCGCCGTGAGCGTATGTACGAATTCCTGGATCGTCTGCTGTCGATCTCCCTGCCTCGGGTCCGCGACTTCCGCGGCCTGAATGCCAAGTCCTTCGATGGTCGTGGTAACTACAGCATGGGCGTTAAAGAGCAGATCATCTTCCCGGAAATCGACTACGACAAGATCGATGCTCTCCGCGGTCTGGACATCACCCTGACCACCACTGCCAAGAACGATGATGAAGGCCGCGCTCTGCTGCGTGCGTTCAAATTCCCGTTCCGCAACTGATTGGAGTAGGACCATGGCCAAGATGAGCATGAAAAACCGCGAGCTGAAGCGTCAGCTCACGGTTGCCAAGTACGCCAAGAAGCGTGCAGCACTGAAAGCAATCATCGTTGATCTGAACGCAAGTCCAGAAGCGCGTTGGGAAGCTACAGTTGCTCTGCAGAAGCAGCCACGTGACGCAAGCGCTTCGCGCATGCGTAACCGCTGCCGCCTGACCGGTCGTCCACACGGCGTTTACCGCAAGTTCGGCCTCGGCCGTAACAAACTGCGTGAAGCGGCAATGCGTGGTGACGTACCAGGTCTGGTTAAAGCCAGCTGGTAAGTACTTTCGAAGTCTCGGTGGCCAGGATCGCAAGATACTGACCACCGGTGGCCTTGAATCTGGAACAAGCCCCTTTTGGGGCTTGTTTCATTTCCGGAGTGTGTCTAAAATACGCGGCTCGCCTGAGCCCGTGTGTTTTGTGCTCGGAGATTCTCGGCGACACGTAATGGCCGCAAGGCTAATTTTTTTGTATTAGGAGCGTCTAGCCATGAGTATGCAGGACCCGTTAGCGGACATGCTAACTCGTATCCGTAATGCCCAGATGGCTGAAAAGTCCGTCGTAAGCATGCCATCTTCCACGTTGAAGGTAGCTGTTGCCAAAGTCCTGAAAGACGAAGGCTACATTGCGGGTTATCAGATCAGCAGCGAAATCAAACCACTGCTGTCCATCGAGCTGAAGTACTTCGAAGGCCGTCCGGTCATCGAGGAAGTGAAGCGCGTTAGCCGTCCAGGCCTGCGTCAGTACAAGTCCGTCGACGATCTGCCAAAAGTTCGTGGCGGTCTCGGTGTGTCTATCGTCTCCACCAACAAAGGTGTGATGACGGATCGTGCTGCGCGCGCTGCCGGTGTCGGCGGCGAAGTTCTTTGCACTGTGTTCTAAGGGGGGATAAGCATGTCACGCGTCGCTAAGAACCCCGTTAAGCTGCCAGCCGGTGTCGAAGTAAAATTCGCAGGCCAACAGCTTTCGGTGAAGGGTGCCAAGGGCACTCTGGAACTGAACATCCATTCGTCCGTTGAGATCGTTGAAGAAGCTGGTGAGCTGCGTTTCGCTGCTCGCAATGGCGATCAACAAACTCGCGCAATGGCCGGTACCACTCGTGCGTTGGTAAACAACATGGTCCAAGGCGTAAGCCAAGGCTTCGAGCGTAAGCTCCAGCTGGTCGGTGTTGGTTACAAAGCGCAAGCAAAAGGCACGGTTTTGAACCTGGCCCTTGGCTTCTCGCACCCAGTGGATTACGAACTGCCGGAAGGCATCACCGCTGAGACCCCTAGCCAAACCGACATCCTGATCAAGGGTATCGATAAGCAGCTGGTAGGTCAGGTGGCCGCTGAGATCCGCGACTTCCGTCCACCAGAGCCGTACAAAGGCAAAGGTGTGCGCTACGCGGACGAAGTCGTCCGTCGTAAAGAAGCCAAGAAGAAGTAGGGCATAGCAAATGACCGACAAAAAAGTTACTCGACTGCGTCGCGCTCGCAAAGCACGCCTGAAAATGCACGAACTCGAAGTCGTGCGTCTCTGCGTGTTCCGCTCGTCGCAGCACATCTACGCCCAGGTCATCTCGGCCGACGGCAACAAAGTCCTGGCAAGCGCCTCGACTTTGGATAAAGAACTGCGTGATGGTGCCACTGGCAACATCGACGCGGCCACTAAGGTTGGCCAGCTGGTCGCTACGCGTGCTAAGGCCGCTGGCGTCTCGCAAGTGGCTTTCGACCGCTCTGGCTTCAAGTACCACGGTCGCGTGAAAGCGCTGGCTGATGCTGCTCGTGAAGCTGGGCTGGAGTTCTAAGTTATGTCAAATAACGACCAAAAGCGCGACGAAGGCTACATTGAGAAGCTGGTTCAAGTTAACCGCGTAGCCAAAACCGTTAAAGGCGGCCGTATCTTCACTTTCACCGCGTTGACCGTGGTGGGTGATGGTAAAGGGCGCGTTGGCTTCGGCCGTGGCAAGTCACGTGAAGTGCCTGCCGCGATCCAGAAGGCAATGGAAGCTGCTCGTCGCAACATGATCCAAGTTGATCTGAACGGCACCACTCTGCAGTACGCAATGAAGTCCGCTCACGGCGCTTCGAAGGTGTACATGCAGCCTGCCTCTGAAGGTACCGGTATCATCGCTGGCGGCGCTATGCGTGCTGTCCTCGAAGTTGCTGGCGTTCAGAACGTTCTGGCCAAGTGCTACGGCTCGACTAACCCGGTAAACGTGGTTCACGCCACTTTCAAGGGTTTGAAAGCTATGCAGTCTCCTGAATCCATTGCCGCCAAGCGTGGCAAAAGCGTCAAGGAGATCTTCTGATCATGGCTACCGTTAAAGTAACGCTGATCAAAAGCATGACCGGCCGCATCCCTAACCACAAATTGTGCGTTAAGGGTTTGGGTCTGCGTCGCATCGGTCACACTGTAGAAGTACTTGATACTCCCGAGAATCGCGGGATGATCAACAAGGCTTACTACATGCTGCGTGTCGAGGGTTAATCGATGAAACTCAATGATCTGAGTCCAGCGCCGGGTTCCCGTCGCGAAAAGCATCGTCCGGGCCGTGGTATCGGTAGTGGTTTGGGCAAGACCGGTGGCCGTGGCCACAAAGGTCAGTCTTCCCGCTCCGGTGGCACCATCGCTCCAGGCTTTGAAGGCGGTCAACAGCCGCTGCATCGTCGCCTGCCGAAGTTCGGTTTCGTTTCCCTGAAAGCCATGGACCGCGCAGAAGTGCGTTTGTCCGAGCTGGCCAAAGTGGAAGGCGACATCGTTACCGTGCAGACCCTGAAAGATGCCAACGTGATCAACGTCAACGTACAGCGTGTGAAAATCATGCTGTCCGGTGAAGTGACTCGCGCTGTCACTATCGGCAAGGGAATCGGCGCCACCAAAGGTGCGCGTTCGGCTATCGAAGCAGCTGGCGGCAAGTTCGAGGAATAAATGGCTAAGCAAGGTGCTCTCTCAGCGCTCGGCAAAGGCGGTATGTCTGAACTTTGGGCTCGTCTGCGTTTTCTGTTCCTGGCGATTATCGTCTACCGAATAGGCGCACACATCCCGGTTCCAGGTATCAACCCGGACCGACTCGCAGACCTGTTTCGACAGAATGAGGGGACCATTCTTAGCTTGTTCAACATGTTTTCCGGCGGCGCGCTGGAACGGATGAGCATCTTTGCACTGGGGATCATGCCGTACATCTCGGCATCGATCATCATGCAACTGATGACCGCCGTCAGCCCGCAGCTGGAGCAGTTGAAGAAGGAAGGTGAAGCTGGCCGTCGCAAGATAAGCCAGTACACCCGCTACGGCACTGTCATCCTTGCCCTGGTCCAAGCTATCGGCATGTCCGTTGGCCTGGCTGGGCAGGGTGTTGCGTTCACTGGTGACTTTGGCTTCCATTTCGTCGCGGTATCCACTTTTGTGGCTGGTGCGATGTTCATGATGTGGCTGGGTGAGCAGATTACTGAGCGTGGTGTTGGTAACGGTATCTCGATGTTGATTTTCGCAGGTATCGTTGCCGGTCTTCCGAGAGCGATTGGGCAGTCTTTCGAGTCTGCACGTCAGGGTGATATCAATATCTTCGCCCTGGTTGCCATCGGTTTGTTGGCAGTAGCGATTATCGGTTTTGTGGTGTTCATTGAGCGTGGCCAGCGTCGTATTGCTGTTCACTACGCCAAGCGTCAGCAGGGCCGTAAGGTCTTTGCCGCGCAGACCAGCCACTTGCCGCTGAAAGTGAACATGGCCGGGGTTATTCCTGCCATTTTCGCGAGCAGCATTTTGCTGTTTCCGGCTTCGTTGGGTGCCTGGTTCGGTCAGTCTGAAGGTATGGGCTGGTTGCAGGACATCTCGCAGTCGATCGCTCCTGGTCAGCCGTTGAATATTCTGCTGTTTAGTGCAGGGATTATTTTCTTCTGCTTCTTCTATACGGCGTTGATGTTCAATCCGAAAGACGTAGCGGAAAACCTGAAGAAGTCCGGTGCCTTTATTCCGGGCATTCGTCCAGGTGAGCAGTCTGCGCGCTACATTGATGGCGTTCTGACTCGCTTGACCATGTTCGGTGCTCTATATATGACGGCCGTGTGCTTGTTGCCCCAGTTCCTGGTGGTTGCAGCAAACGTTCCGTTCTACCTTGGCGGGACCTCGTTGCTGATCGTCGTCGTGGTTGTGATGGACTTCATGTCCCAAGTACAATCGCACCTCGTTTCGCACCAGTACGAATCCCTGATGAAGAAAGCCAACCTGAAGGGCTACGGCAGCGGCATGTTGCGCTGAGTACCCCATAAGGTTCGAGGAGTTGGTGATGAAAGTTCGTGCATCGGTGAAAAAGCTGTGCCGTAACTGCAAGATTATTCGCCGCGAAGGTGTTGTTCGAGTAATTTGCAGCGCGGAACCGCGTCACAAACAGCGCCAAGGCTGAGTGTGATCCGCTTGAAGCCCGGCAGCTAGTGCGCTGCCGGGTTGATTATTTGTTATTACAGCGATATTATCTCGCGCCCTATTTCTTGGCTTCCGGGGCGTAGGTAGCTGTCAATTGGAGTCCCACTGAATGGCCCGTATTGCAGGCGTTAACATTCCAGATAACAAGCACACTGTTATCTCGCTGACCTACATCTATGGTGTTGGTCGCACTACTGCGCAGAAAATTTGCGCAGATACTGGGGTAAACCCAGCCGCAAAGATCAAAGATCTGAGCGACGAGCAGATTGAGCTGTTGCGTGGCGAAGTGGCGAAGTTCACCACTGAAGGTGACCTGCGTCGCGAAATCAACATGAAAATCAAGCGTTTGATGGACCTCGGTTGCTACCGTGGTCTGCGTCATCGTCGTGGTCTTCCAGTACGCGGTCAGCGTACCAAGACTAACGCGCGTACCCGTAAAGGTCCGCGTAAGCCGATCCGCAAGTAATCGCCCACGCGAATCGACAGGAAATTAATCATGGCAAAACCTGCTGCTCGTCCTCGTAAAAAAGTTAAAAAGACAGTGGTTGATGGCATCGCCCACATCCATGCATCTTTTAACAACACAATCGTGACCATCACCGACCGTCAAGGTAACGCGCTTTCTTGGGCTACCTCCGGTGGTTCGGGTTTCCGCGGTTCCCGCAAGTCCACCCCGTTTGCTGCTCAAGTAGCTGCTGAACGTGCTGGTCAAGCTGCGCTGGAATATGGCCTGAAAAACCTCGACGTTAACGTCAAAGGTCCAGGTCCAGGTCGTGAGTCTGCTGTCCGTGCATTGAACGGCTGTGGCTATAAGATCGCCAGCATCACCGACGTGACGCCAATCCCGCACAACGGGTGCCGTCCGCCGAAGAAGCGCCGCGTGTAATCCAGGAGATTGTAAAGAATGGCTCGTTACATTGGTCCAAAATGCAAACTCGCTCGTCGTGAAGGCACCGATCTCTTTCTGAAGAGCGGCGTGCGCGCGATCGAATCGAAGTGCAACATTGAAGCAGCACCTGGTATCCACGGCCAACGCCGCGGTCGCCAGTCCGATTACGGCACCCAACTGCGTGAAAAGCAGAAGGTCCGTCGTATCTACGGCGTTCTCGAGCGTCAGTTCAGCGGCTACTACAAAGAAGCTGCTGGCAAGAAAGGTGCAACCGGTGAAAACCTGCTGCAACTGCTCGAATGCCGTCTGGACAACGTTGTATACCGTATGGGCTTTGGTTCGACTCGTGCCGAATCCCGTCAGCTGGTATCGCACAAATCCGTCAGCGTAAACGGCCAAACCGTTAACGTGCCGTCTTACCAGGTTCGTGCTGGTGACGTGGTCGCGATTCGCGAGAAAGCAAAAAATCAACTTCGCATTGTCCAAGCTCTCGATCTGTGTGCCCAACGTGGCCGCGTAGAATGGGTAGAAGTAGACACTGAGAAGAAGTCGGGCGTTTTCAAGAACGTTCCTGCTCGCAGTGATCTGTCCGCCGACATCAACGAAAGCCTGATTGTCGAGCTCTACTCCAAGTAAGGGCTAGAAAATAGGTGCATCCATGCAGATTTCGGTAAATGAGTTCCTGACACCCCGTCACATTGATGTGCAGGTTGTCAGTCCAACCCGCGCCAAGATCACTCTCGAGCCTCTCGAGCGTGGTTTTGGCCACACCCTGGGCAACGCGCTGCGCCGCATCCTGTTGTCCTCAATGCCCGGCTGTGCAGTAGTCGAGGCCGAGATTGACGGTGTGCTCCACGAGTACAGCGCCATCGAAGGTGTACAGGAAGACGTAATTGAAATCCTGTTGAACCTTAAAGGTCTGGCTATCAAGCTGCACGGCCGTGACGAAGTTACGCTGACCTTGTCGAAGAAGGGTTCGGGGGTGGTTACCGCTGCCGATATTCAGCTGGATCATGATGTCGAGATCGTTAATCCCGATCACGTAATCGCTAACCTGGCGTCTAACGGCGCCCTGAACATGAAGCTCACCGTAGCTCGTGGTCGTGGTTATGAACCGGCCGACTCGCGTCAGAGCGATGAAGACGAAAGCCGCAGCATTGGTCGCTTGCAGCTTGACTCTTCGTTCAGCCCGGTTCGCCGTATCGCATACGTGGTGGAAAACGCCCGTGTCGAACAGCGTACTAACCTGGACAAGCTGGTTATTGATCTGGAAACCAACGGTACTCTGGATCCTGAAGAGGCTATCCGCCGCGCTGCAACCATTCTGCAACAGCAGTTGGCTGCGTTCGTCGACCTCAAGGGTGACAGCGAACCAGTGGTAATCGAGCAGGAAGACGAGATCGATCCGATCCTGCTTCGCCCGGTTGACGATCTGGAACTGACTGTACGTTCGGCTAACTGCCTTAAGGCGGAAAACATTTACTACATCGGCGATCTGATTCAGCGCACCGAAGTAGAACTGTTGAAGACTCCGAACCTGGGCAAGAAATCCTTGACCGAAATCAAGGACGTTCTGGCCTCCCGCGGTCTGTCCCTCGGCATGCGCCTCGACAACTGGCCGCCTGCAAGTCTTAAGAAGGACGACAAGGCGACTGCCTGATCGTCGTAATCACCGAACGTGAGTTTGGTAAGGAATGAACCATGCGTCATCGTAAAAGTGGTCGTCACCTGAGCCGTACCAGCTCGCACCGTAAGGCTATGTTCCAGAACATGGCGGTGTCGCTGTTCGAGCACGAGCTGATCAAAACTACACTGCCGAAAGCTAAAGAACTGCGTCGCGTTGCTGAGCCGCTGATCACTTTGGCCAAGACAGACAGCCTGGCTAACCGCCGTCTGGCTTTCGACCGTACTCGTTCGAAAGCTATCGTTGGTAAGCTCTTCAACGACCTGGGCAAGCGTTACGCTACCCGTGAGGGTGGCTACCTGCGCATCCTCAAGTGCGGTTTCCGCGCTGGTGACAACGCGCCTATGGCGTACGTTGAGCTGATCGATCGTCCAGTTGGCGGTGAAGCTGTATCCGCTGAGTAAGACGTCAGTCTGTAACGAAGAACCGGGCCTAGTGCCCGGTTTTTTGTGCGCGCTGGAAAATTGGAAGTACCTCAAGCAACCGCGCGTTCGGTTCATTAAGGCGACTTTATCTATCGGCTTGGTTAGTTAGTTAAATTCTATCGAAGCTCATGATTTAATGAATTTGAAGGTGTCACCTTCCTGGTTAATACTCCCTTCAAGCCGATTAGCCGGCAGTTTCGAGTCTGACCTGAGGAAGATTGAGCATGAGTCAAAATAAAACCCTTACTACCGCCAGCGGTGCCCCCGTTGCCGATAACCAGAACTCCCGCTCCGCCGGCCCGCGCGGCCCATTGCTGCTCGACGATTTTCACCTGATCGAGAAGCTTGCCCATTTCAACCGTGAGAACATTCCTGAGCGTCGTGTACACGCGAAGGGCTCGGGCGCTTACGGTACGTTCACCGTCACCCAAGACATTACTCAGTACACCAGTGCCAAGCTGTTCGAGTCCGTAGGCAAGCAAACCCCAACCTTCCTGCGCTTCTCTACAGTAGGCGGTGAGCGCGGCTCGGCTGATACCGAGCGTGACCCACGTGGTTTCGCCTTGAAGTTCTATACCGAAGAAGGCAACTGGGACATCGTTGGCAACAACACCCCTGTGTTTTTCATCCGAGATCCGCTGAAATTCCCGGACTTCATCCACACCCAAAAACGCTTGCCACAAAGCAACCTGAAAAGTGCGCAAATGATGTGGGACTTCTGGTCGCACTCACCCGAGGCGCTGCACCAGGTCACCATCCTGTTTTCGGACCGTGGCATCCCGGACGGCTACCGTCACATGCACGGCTTTGGCAGCCACACCTACAGCCTGATCAGCGCCAAAGGCGAGCGGCACTGGGTGAAGTGGCACTACAAGACCCAGCAAGGTATCAAGAACCTGGCGCCGGCTGACGCTGCGCGCCTGGCGGGTACCGATCCTGACTATGCCCAGCGCGACCTGTTCGGCGCTATCGAGCGCGGTGACTTCCCGAAATGGCGCGTGTGCATCCAGATCATGACGCAAGCGCAGGCCAATGCTCACTACGAGAACCCCTTCGACGTGACCAAGACCTGGTCGCAGAAAGAATTCCCGCTGATCGAAGTCGGCGAGCTTGAGCTGAACCGTAACCCGCTGAACTACTTTGCCGAAGTCGAGCAAGCCGCTTTCGGTCCAAGCAACATGGTCCCAGGTGTTGGCTTGTCGCCAGACCGTATGCTGCAAGGTCGCGTGTTCGCTTACGCAGATGCCCATCGCTACCGTGTCGGCACCAACCACCAGCAGCTGCCGGTGAACGCGCCACGCAGCCCGGTCAACAGCTACCAGCGTGACGGTTCGATGGCATTCGGTGCAAATGGTGGTGCGGCTCCAAACTACGAGCCAAACAGCTACGCCGATGCTCCGAAGCAGGCTCCGCAATACGCTGAACCAGCCTTGGCCCTGAGCGGCGCGGCAGATCGTTACGATCACCGTGAAGACACCGACTACTTCAGCCACGCGGGCGCTTTGTTCCGCCTGATGAATGATGAGCAGAAGACCCTGCTGATCAACAACATCGCCGGCGCGATGGCGGGTGTTTCCAGCGACGTGGTCCAGCGCCAGTTGCAGTACTTCTTCCAGGCAGATCCTGCTTATGGAGAAGGGATCGCATCTGCACTGGGTGTATCGCTTAACTAACTCTAAACGATAAGCAGAACCGCCCTCATTTGGGCGGTTTTTGCGTTATTTCAGCTACTTTTCACCGGAAATCTTCACTTTTCTGCCGTTGGTCCCGTGACCTCCGGGTCATCATGGTTCAAACTACAGACTTTCAAGCAGGGAGATGTAGGGCGATGCAAGGTCACCCCGACGTAATCGATTACCTCAACACGTTGCTGACGGGCGAACTGGCTGCTCGTGACCAATATTTCATTCACTCGCGGATGTACGAAGACTGGGGCTTTACCGAGCTCTACGAGCGCATCAACCACGAAATGGAAGAAGAGGCACAGCACGCCGACGCACTGATGCGCCGAATCCTGATGCTCGAAGGCACGCCACGTATGCGTCCCGACGACCTGGACACCGGCACCACGGTCCCTGAGATGCTCGCCAGCGACTTGCGCCTGGAATACAAGGTCCGTGCCGCGCTCTGCAAGGGCATCGAGCTCTGCGAGCAGCACAACGACTACGTCACGCGGGAAATCCTGCGGGTGCAGTTGAATGACACCGAAGAAGATCACACCTACTGGCTGGAGAAGCAGCTGGGTCTGATCAAGTTGATTGGCCTGGAGAATTACCTGCAATCGCAGTTCTGATTCTTCTGGCTACAAAAAGCCCCTGTCACTTACACGGTGACAGGGGCTTTTTCGTGGGCCTGAACAATCAGTCCTTGTCGCGGGCCAGCAGAGGCTTGAGGTAGAAGCCGGTGTGAGACTGCTTCATCTCAGACACTTGCTCCGGTGTGCCGACCGCAATGATCTGCCCACCTTTTGAGCCGCCTTCCGGCCCCAGGTCCACCAGCCAGTCGGCGGTCTTGATCACGTCCAGGTTGTGCTCGATCACCACCACCGTGTTGCCGTGGTCACGCAGGCGATGCAGTACGTCCAGCAGTTGCTGAATATCCGCAAAGTGCAGGCCCGTGGTCGGCTCATCGAGGATATACAGGGTCTTGCCGGTATCGCGCTTGGACAGCTCGCGAGACAGCTTGACCCGCTGCGCCTCACCACCCGATAACGTGGTCGCCGACTGGCCCAGCTTGATGTACGACAGGCCAACATCCATCAGCGTCTGCAGCTTGCGCGCCAGCGCCGGGACCGCATCAAAGAACACCCGCGCTTCCTCGATCGTCATCTCGAGGGTTTCGTGGATGCTTTTGCCCTTGTACTTGATCTCCAGGGTTTCGCGGTTGTAGCGCTTGCTCTTGCACACGTCGCACGGCACGTAGATGTCCGGCAGGAAGTGCATCTCCACCTTGATCAAGCCATCGCCCTGGCACGCCTCGCAGCGCCCGCCCTTGACGTTGAACGAGAACCGGCCCGGCCCGTAGCCACGAGAGCGCGACTCCGGCACGCCGGCAAACAGCTCGCGAATTGGTGTGAACAGCCCGGTGTAGGTCGCCGGGTTGGAACGTGGCGTGCGACCAATCGGGCTCTGGTCGATATCAACGACCTTGTCCAGATGCTCAAGGCCTTTGATGCTGTCGTGAGCGGCGGCTTCCAGGGTGGTCGCACCGTTCAGCGCGGTGGCGCTCAATGGAAACAGCGTGTTGTTGATCAGCGTCGATTTGCCCGAACCGGATACACCGGTCACACAGGTCAGCAGACCCAACGGGATCTCCAGGTCGACGTTGCGCAGGTTGTTGCCACGCGCGCCCTTGAGGTGCAGCGCCATCTTCTTGTTGCGCGGCGTACGCTTGGCTGGCACAGCAATCTTCACACGGCCCGACAGGTATTTGCCGGTCAGCGAGTCAGGATGCGCCATCACTTCGGCAGGCGTGCCCTCGGCGACAATATGCCCACCGTGCACACCGGCACCCGGGCCGATATCTACCACGTAGTCCGCAAGACGAATGGCATCTTCATCGTGCTCGACCACGATCACCGTGTTGCCGATGTCCCGCAGGTGTTTCAGCGTACCCAGCAGGCGATCGTTGTCCCGTTGATGCAAGCCAATCGACGGCTCATCGAGGATGTACAGCACGCCCACCAGGCCGGCGCCAATCTGGCTGGCCAGGCGAATCCGCTGGGCCTCGCCACCGGAAAGTGTGTCGGCACTGCGGTCCAGCGACAGATAGTCCAGTCCCACGTTAACCAGGAACTGCAGCCGCTCACGAATTTCCTTGAGGATCTTGTCGGCAATTTCCCCACGGCGACCGGTCAGCTTCAGTGTGCCGAAGTATTCACAGGCATCGCCAATCGGCAGGTTGGTCACCGCCGGCAGTGTCTTCTCGCCAACCCACACGTGCCGCGCTTCACGGCGCAGGCGGGTGCCACGGCAATCCGGGCATGGCTGTGTGCTGAGGAACTTGGCCAGTTCCTCGCGCACGCTGGCCGACTCGGTCTCGCGGTAGCGACGCTCAAGGTTCGGCACGATGCCTTCGAACGGGTGCGAGCGTTTGACGATGTCGCCACGGTCGTTCAAATACTTGAAGTCGACGTTTTGCGAACCGCTGCCGTGCAGGATGAATTTCTGATGTTCGGCGGTCAGCTCGTTGAAGGGCACTTCGAGGCTGAACTTGTAGTGAGACGCCAGCGAGCCCAGCATCTGGAAGTAATAGACGTTACGCCGGTCCCAGCCGCGTATCGCGCCTTCCGCCAGCGTGAGGTCGCCATTGACCAGTCGTTTGATATCAAAGAATTGCTTAACCCCCAAACCATCACAGGTCGGGCAGGCGCCAGCCGGGTTGTTGAAGGAAAACAGCTTTGGTTCCAGCTCGCTGATGGCATGGCCGCAGATCGGGCAGGCGAAGCGCGCGGAGAAGATGATTTCTTCTCCGGGCTCGTCGTCCATGGGCGCCACCAGGGCGATACCGTCTGCGAGCTTCAGTGCGGTCTCGAAAGACTCCGCCAGCCGCTGCTGCAAGTCGGCACGCACCTTGAAGCGGTCGACCACCACATCAATCGAGTGCTTCTTCTGTTTATCCAGCTTCGGCGCTTCGTCCAGTTCATAGAGCTTGCCGTTGATCCGGGCCCGCACGAAACCTTGTGCTCGCAGCTCTTCGAAGACGGAAAGGTGCTCGCCTTTACGCTCGCGAATCACCGGCGCCAGCAGCATCAGCTTGGCGCCTTCCGGCTGGGCCAGCACCAGGTCGACCATCTGGCTGACGGTCTGTGCTTCCAGGGGAATATCGTGGTCCGGGCAGCGGGGAATACCTACGCGGGCATACAGCAGGCGCAGGTAATCATAGATCTCGGTGATGGTACCCACGGTGGAGCGTGGGTTATGGGACGTCGATTTCTGTTCGATGGAAATCGCTGGCGACAGGCCTTCAATGGTGTCGACGTCGGGTTTTTCCATCATCGACAGGAACTGCCGGGCATAGGCCGACAGGGATTCCACATAGCGGCGCTGGCCTTCGGCGTACAGCGTGTCAAACGCCAGGGACGACTTGCCGGACCCGGACAAGCCGGTGATGACGATCAGTTTGTCCCGTGGCAGGGTCAGGTCGATGTTCTTCAGGTTGTGGGTTCGAGCCCCACGAATCAGGATCTTGTCCAAGATGGCCTCGCACGGCGGGCGTAAATAATGCAGGAGTATACGGCTAAAGACTGGATGAATATACACTGTCAAAGTGCCGGGTGCAGCCTTACATGAAAGCTGCGCGGCAAAGCGCCGCATATACCCTCTCAATCGATGGGACTGGTAGAATCGCCGCCGGTTCACACGAGGTTTTTCCATGCACGATCCCCACAGCGAACGCATGAGTGGCAGCGAGACCCGCGCAGCAAGCGGTCTGGCCCTGGTGTTCGCATTCCGTATGCTTGGCATGTTTATGGTGTTGCCGGTGCTGGCGACCTATGGAATGGATCTCGCAGGAGCGACCCCGGCCCTGATCGGCCTGGCGATTGGTGCCTATGGCCTGACCCAGGCGCTGTTTCAGATTCCGTTCGGGATCATTTCCGACCGCATTGGCCGCCGGCCGGTGATCTACCTGGGGCTGATCGTGTTCGCCCTGGGCAGTGTGCTGGCCGCCAATGCCGACTCGATCTGGGGCGTGATCGCCGGCCGGGTCCTGCAAGGCGCGGGGGCGATTTCCGCCGCCGTCATGGCGCTGCTTTCCGACCTGACCCGCGAACAGCACCGTACCAAGGCCATGGCCATGATCGGCATGACCATCGGGCTTTCGTTCGCCGTGGCGATGGTGGTCGGTCCGCTGCTGACTCGCGCGTTCGGCTTGCACGGCCTGTTCCTGGCCACCGGTGGCATGGCGTTGTTCGGCATCGTGATCGTCGCTTTCATGGTGCCGCATTCCACCGGGCCATTGCAGCACCGTGAGTCGGGGGTGGCGAAACAAGCGCTATTGCCCACGCTCAAGCACCCGGACCTGTTGCGCCTGGATTTGGGTATCTTCGTATTACACGCGATGCTGATGTGCAGCTTCGTCGCCTTGCCCCTGGCCCTGGTGCAAAAAGCCGGGCTGCCCAAGGAGCAGCACTGGTGGGTGTACCTCACTGCGCTGCTGATTTCGTTCTTCGCCATGATCCCGTTCATCATCTACGGCGAGAAGAAACGCAAAATGAAACGAGTTCTGCTGGGCGCCGTCGCGACATTGATGCTCACTGAGCTATTCTTCTGGCAGTTCGGCGACAGCCTGCGGGCGCTGGTGATCGGCACGGTGGTGTTCTTCACCGCGTTCAACCTGCTGGAGGCTTCATTGCCGTCGCTGATCAGCAAGGTTTCACCGGCCGGCGGCAAAGGCACGGCGATGGGCGTTTATTCCACCAGCCAGTTCCTCGGTTCTGCACTGGGCGGGATCATGGGTGGCTGGATGTTCCAGCATGGCGGTTTGTCGGTTGTGTTCCTTGGATGCGCCGGGCTGGCTGCACTTTGGCTGGCCTTTGCTGTTACCATGCGCGAACCCCCGTACGTCACAAGCCTGCGTCTGCCGTTATCGCCCGAAGCGATTCGTGAAGCTGGTCTGGTAGAGCGCCTGAAGGCCGTCGTTGGGGTAACAGATGCAGTCGTGGTTGCTGAAGAGGCGGCCATTTACATCAAATTGGACACCGAATTATTGGATCGCGCGACGCTCGAGCAACTGGTCAACCCAGTGCCGACAGCGCGCCCAGCCTAGGAGAACGTTATGGCCCGTGGGGTTAACAAAGTCATATTGGTCGGTACATGCGGCCAGGATCCCGAAGTTCGCTACTTGCCGAACGGTAACGCCGTGACCAACCTGAGTCTGGCGACCAGCGAACAGTGGACCGACAAGCAAACCGGCCAGAAGGTCGAAAAAACCGAATGGCACCGTGTGTCGATGTTCGGCAAGGTTGCAGAGATCGCCGGTGAATACCTGCGCAAAGGTTCGCAGGTCTACATCGAAGGCAAACTGCAAACCCGCGAGTGGGAAAAAGACGGCATCAAGCGTTACACCACCGAAATCGTGGTCGACATGCAAGGCACCATGCAACTGCTGGGCGGCCGTCCACAGGGCGACCAACAGGGCCAGGGCGGCATGTCCAACTCGGCACCGCGTCCACAGCAGTCGCGTCCGCAGCCAACCCAGCAGCCACAGCGTGAGTCGCGTCCAGCGCCACAGCAGGCGGCTCCTCAGCCGGCAGCCGACTTCGACAGCTTTGATGACGATATCCCCTTCTAGGGCATACCGAAGCTAAATGTTGCACACTGAAAAACCGCGCCGCCAACAAGGCCGCGCGGTTTTTTTGTGGGCCACACCCAGCTCTAGGCTTGTGCGAAGCGCAACATATCCTCGTTGGCCTGCTGCTTGTGTGTGTCGGTCAACCCGTGGGGGGCTCCCGGATACACCAGCAACTGGGCGTGGGGGATCAAGCGCTTGCTCTCCAGAGCAGATGCCTGGATGGGTACGATTTGATCATCATCGCCATGGATGATGAGCGTGGGCATAGTGAAGTGGGTCAAATCCTCTCGAAAGTCGGTCTCCGAAAATGCCTTGATGCTGTCAAAGGTGTTTTTGTGCCCGCCCATAACCCCCTGCATCCAGAATGAATTGATCAAGCCTTGCGAGGTTTCGACGCCCGGACGGTTGAAACCGAAGAACGGGCCAGCTGCCACGTCCAGGTAGAGCTGTGAACGGTTGGCGATGGAGTCAGCCCGCATACCGTCAAAGACTTCAATCGGTGTTCCATCGGGATTGCTGGGGGTTTTCAGCATCAGTGGCGTTACGGCGCAGATCAGGCCCGCCTTGGCCACGCGCGCGGTGCCATGGCGGGTGATATAGCGTGCGACTTCGCCGCCTCCTGTGGAAAAACCGAAGAGGATCATGTTCTCCAGATCCAAGTGTTCGATCAGTTCCGCGAGGTCATCTGCATAATGGTCCATGTCATTGCCATCCCACGGCTGACTTGACCGACCATGCCCTCGGCGGTCATGCGCAATTGCGCGAAAACCGTTGTTGGCGAAATGCAGCATCTGCGATTCCCAACTGTCGCTGTTCAGCGGCCATCCGTGGCAAAACACAACGGGCTGCCCGCTGCCCCAGTCCTTGTAGTAGAGATCATTACCTTCACGAGTTTTTAGATAAGCCATGGCGTAGCTCCATTGGATGGATTTGGCTGGGGTTGGCCAGAAAAATCGTCCGTGGACACTGCGCTGGCATTTGTTTTAACGACCATCACAAGGCTAAAGCCTTTACGGGTCGACGATGAGTTTAGTCGGGTTTGTCGAGCGGTGTGCCGTCAGGGCGCGTGTCTTGCGATGCGGCGCTGATGACCAGCGCTCGAAACCTTTCGAGCACCGGCGACGTATCGCCCGTGCGCGTGGCCAGATGCAAAGGCGCCACCAGGCTTTGGCAGTCCGTCAGTTCCCGATACACGATGCCATCTCCGCGCAACCGTCGCATCGACGCTGGCACTATGGATACCCCAAGGCCTGCAGCCACCAGGCTCAGGGTCGCGGTCATGCGCGGCGCCTCCTGTACCACCTGTGGGCTGAATCCGGCTTCACTGCAGGCCACCAGAATGGCGTCATACAAGCCCAACCCCACGCGACGGCGATAAAGCACGAAAGACTCCATCGCCAACGCTGCCAATGGCAGGGGAGATCCGGCATCAAGTGCCAGCGGATGATCCGTGGGCAGCGCCAGCAACATCGGCTCCACCAGAATCGGCTCATCCTGCAACGCCTGCGTTCCACTCAGGGGCGAACGAATAAACGCCGCGTCGAGTTTTTCATGGAGCAACGCGTCCAGCAGTTCGCCGGTGCCGGCTTCTTCCAGCACTACGGAAACACCCACAAAGGTTTCCCGAAACAGGCGCAACACGCTGGGCACAAATGGATGCAAGGCGGCAGAACTGGTAAAGCCAATGGCCAGCCGCCCGCGTTCACCACGGGCGGCGCGGCGCACGATGTCGGCCACACCGTCGACACTGGCCAGAATATGTCGAGCTTCCTCCAGCAAGGCCAAACCCGCCGTGGTCGGGCGCACGCCCCGTGGCAGGCGCTCCATCAGGACCACGCCTAACTCTGCTTCCAGACTTTGCAGCAGGCGCGTCAGGGGCGGCTGCTGCATGCCCAGTCGTTCTGCCGCGCGTGTGATATAGCCTTCTTCGGCAATCGCGACGAAGGCCTTGAGCTGCCTGAGCTCCAGCATAGGAATACTTTTAAGGTATGGGAGATGGTCAATCCTGGCATTTGTTCTCATGGATCACAAGATTTAGGCTGTCGTCACTCCTCACAGAAGAAGGAATGCCGCAATGACCTGGTCAGCCAAGCAATACTCGATGTTCGAACAACAGCGTACCCGTCCCGTCCGGGATCTGGTGGCGGCCATCCCTGATGGCGATGTACGCAGCGCCGTCGACCTGGGATGTGGCCCGGGCAATTCCACCGAGGTGCTGGCCGAGCGTTTTCCGAAGGCATTGGTCACCGGCATGGACAGCTCCGATGACATGCTGGTCGATGCCCGCAAGCGCCTGCCCACCCTGAACTTTGAATTAGCTGACATCGGCGCCTGGAACCCTGCGCAACAATTCGACGTCATCCTCGCCAATGCATCCCTGCAATGGCTGCCTGACCACGCCACGTTGTATCCGCACTTGGTCAATCAACTGACCGAAGGCGGCACCCTGGCAGTGCAGACGCCCGACAATTTGGATGAACCCGCCCACAAGCTGGCGCGGGAAATCGCGGCCGACGGCCCATGGGCTGCCAAGATCGGAGCGGTGAAACACAACGAACGCCATACCGCGAGCTACTACTTTGAGCTGCTGAGCAAGCACTGCTCCACCGTGGACGTTTGGCGCACCACTTACCACCATCCGCTGGCAGGCTCTGCTGCGGTGGTGGAGTGGTTCAAGGGGTCGGCATTGCGCCCGTTCCTGGCGCCCCTGACTGACTCAGAAAAGAGCGCCTTCCTCGATGAGTACCTGGCGCGGATCACCCAGGCCTACCCAGCGCTGGCCGATGGCACCGTGCTGCTGCCATTCCCTCGGCTGTTTATCATCGCGACCCGTTGAACAACCCGGCCACCCGCTCGCTGTATTCCGCCGCCACTTCCTGAAGCAAGTGGCGCATCCAGCGGTGCGCCGGGTCGCTGTCGAGCACTTTGTTCCATAAGGTGAATTCGCGCAGCAGCGGCAGTTCAAAGGGTGGCGCCAATGCGCGCAATGACAGGAAATCGCCATACAGGGTCGCCAGGCTTCGCGGGATCACCGCGACCCGTTGGGTGCCCACCAGCAGATGCGGCACCGTGTTGAAGCTGCTGGTGGTCAACTCGACCCGGCGCGCCTGGCCATAACCCTGAAGGATTTTTTCACTGAAGCTGGGTTCGCGGGCACTGCCGAAGTTGACCGCAATGTGCCCCAGGCCCAGGTATTCCTCCAGGCTGAGCTGATCGCCTACCAGGCTGTTCTGCGACCAGACCACACACTGGTAGTCATCCTCGAATAGCAGCTCTTTGGCATGCAGGTCCGACAGGTACTGATCGGGCATGATCACAAAGTCCACTTCGCCCTGGGTCAGCATCTGGTTGTAGTGATCGGAGGCGTGCTGGATGTCGAGGGTGATGTGCGGCGCCCGTTGCTGCAGGCGCTGGGTCAGCGGGCCGAGAATGACCGTGGTCACAAAGTCGGTGGCGATCAGTTTGAAGTGGCGCTTGCAGGTCAGCGGGTCAAACTCGGGTTTGTTGACGATCGTCGATTGAATATCCAGCAGCACCCGACGCACCGGCTCGGCCAGGCCTTGGGCGAGTGGCGTCGGCAACATCTTGCGCCCCACCTGCACCAGCAACTCATCATCAAAGTAATCGCGCAACCGCGCCAGCAAGCCGCTGGCCGCTGACTGGCTGACGTTCAGGCGCTGCGCTGCGCGCGTGATGTTCTGTTCGGTGAGCAGGGTGTCGAGGACCACCAGCAAATTCAAATCCAGGTGATGAAAACGCATGGCCTTGCCTCCAGATGAGCATGGCGCGTTGTATCACTTTTTTTGGATGGATGGCATCCCGATAATCGATTGTTCGGATTGTTTGGCCCTCCCTATTATCGATTCCAGAAGCGGCAGGAGCGCCGGTTCTCAAAAGACCTTTCAAGACAAAAATAACAAGTCAGAGGTTGGTATTGATGAAACGGGAACGTATGAGCAGCGTCCGGCCGCCTTGCCATTGGGCCACTCTCGCGGCGGCGCTTGCCGCAGTGGGCTGGGTTCATCACGCGGGTGCATTTGAAATCGACACCGGCGATTCAGACTTGCGTCTGCGTTGGGACAACACCCTCAAGTACAACGCTGCCTGGCGCGTCAAAGACCGGGACAGCAAGCTCGTGAGTACGGTCAACCAGGACGACAGCGACCGTAACTTCAACAAAGGCCTGATCTCCAACCGGCTGAATATCCTGTCCGAATTTGATGCGCGCTATAACAACTTCGGCGCCCGCGTCAGTGCGGCCGGCTGGTATGACAGCGTGTATGAAGGCAGCAACGACAACGATTCCCCGGCCACCGCCAATCAGCGGTCAGTCAGCTATGACCACTTCACGGACGACACCCGCAAGCTGCACGGCAGCGACGCCGAGATCCTCGATGCGTTTGTCTTCGGCAAGGGCAACCTGGGCGACCTGCCCACCAGCTTCCGCCTGGGCCGGCACACCGTGCTGTGGGGCGAAAGCCTGTTCTTCGGGGCCAACGGCATTGCGGGCGGGCAAGCACCGGTGGACATCATCAAGGCCACCTCGGTACCCAATACGCCGTTCAAGGAATTGATTCGCCCGGTCAATCAATTCTCCGGGCAGGTCCAGTTGCGGCCGAATGTCTCGGTGGCGGCGTACTACCAGTTTGCGTGGGAAGAGAACCGCATCCCCGCCGTAGGCAGTTATTTTTCCACCTCGGATGTGGTGGGCGAGGGGGGTGAGCGCTTGATTGTGGGTGGCCCGATCGGCCCCAACCAACAACCGCTGGCGTTCTTCCACGGCAAGGACATCAAGGCAGACGACAAGGGCCAGTACGGTCTGTCGCTGCGGTTTTCGCCTGAAGACTGGAACACCGATTTTGGTCTCTATGCGATCCGCTACCACGCCAAGGACCCGATGATTTACACCCGCGCCAATCCCGGCGGGCCCAATCCGTTGACCGGTCAACTGGGCGAATACCAACTGGTGTACGCCGAAGGGATTCGCGCATTTGGCGCCAGCTTCAGCACCTCGGTGGGCGATGCCAACGTTGCCGGTGAAGTCTCGGTACGGCGCAATACGCCGCTGGTGAGCGTGTCCCAGGCCAACCCGACAGGCCTGGGAGACAACGACAGCCATGCCCTGTATGCCGTGGGCAACTCGCTGCACGCCCAGCTCTCCAGCCTCTACTCGTTCAACAGCAATGGCATTTGGGATTCCGCCAGCCTGGCGGGTGAAGTGGCCTGGCACCGGCGCACCAGCATCACCAAAAACGCTGCCGCGCTCGACCCCAACAGCGAACGCGATGCCTGGGGCCTGCGCATGAGTTTCACCCCCAACTTCTTCCAGGTGTACCCCGGCGTCGACCTCAGTGTGCCGCTGGGCCTGGGCTACAACCCGAAAGGGCGCTCGTCGGTGATCAGCAAATTCAACAACGGCGTGGGCGACAAAGGCGGCGATGTGAGCATCGGCCTGCAGCTTGAGTACCTGCAAACCTGGAAGGCCGGCCTCAACTACACGCACTACATCGGCGGCAGCGACAACTTCCTCGATAGCCGTAACGCCAACACCTATGGGCAACCGCTCAAGGACCGCGACTTTATCGCCTTTACCGTCCAGCGATCATTTTGACCGTGGCTGCATAACAACAATAAACAGAGGTGCGTTTCATGAAACTCCAACCGTTGATGCTCGCGGGTCTGTTGGTGGCCGTCGCGCCCGCAGGCTGGGCTGCAACCGACGCCCAGGCCCAGCAACTCAAGGCCACGCTCACCCCCTTGGGCGCCGAGCGCGCCGGCAACGCCGATGGCAGTATTCCCGCGTGGGACAAGGGTTTTACCCAGGTGCCGGCTGGCGTCAACCCGGGCCCGCGCCTGCCGGACTACTTTGCCAGCGACAAACCGCTGTACTCGGTCACCCCGCAAAACGTCGCGCAGTACGCCGACAAGCTCAGCGACGGGCAAAAAGCGCTGTTCGCCAAATACCCGACCTACCGCATCGACGTGTACCCGAGCCGGCGCACCGCCGCCGCGCCCCAATGGGTCTACGACAACACCCTGAAAAACGCCACGGCCGCGCACCTCACCCATGAGGGCAACACCCTGGAAGGCGCCAGTGGCGGCATTCCGTTCCCGATCCCGACCACCGGCGCCGAAGTGATCTGGAACCATCACCTGAGCTGGCGCGGTGTGGCCTGGAAGAACGACTACAACGTGTACGTGATCACCGCCAGCGGCCAGCGCATTCTGTCGGCCACCGTACAGGCGCAGCGCGAGATGCCGTATTACTTCCAGGACGGTAAACCCGAATACAAAGGGGTGTACTGGATGACCCGCCTGGTCAACCTCGGCCCGCCGCAACGTGCCGGTGAAGCCTTGCTGGGCCGTGAGCCGCTGGATTATGCCAACGGCGGCCCGCAATCCTGGGTCTACCTGGCCGGCCAGCGCCGTGTGCGCAAACTGCCGGTGTCGTCTTACGACACGCCCACGCCCACCAGTTCCGGTGTGGCCAACTTCGACGAGGTCTCGGTATTCACCGGCCCGCTCGACCGCTATGACTGGAAGATCGTCGGCAAGCAAGAAATGTTGATTCCCTACAACAGCAACAAGATCCTGCAACCGGCCAAGGACGACGCGATCCTCGGCGAACGTTTCCTCAACCCCGATCACATGCGCTGGGAACTGCATCGCGTGTGGGTGATTGAAGGCAACCTGGTCGCCGGCAAACGCCACAGCATGCCCAAGCGCCGCTTCTACGTAGACGAAGACACCTGGATGGCCGTACTCGGCGACAGCTGGGACGCCAACCACCAATTGTGGCGCACCTACTTTCAACTGCCGTACCTGATGCCGCAATTGCCCGGGCTGGTGCGTGGTTTATACGGCCAATACGACCTGCAGACCGGTGCCTGGATGGCCCACAACGTGGTCACCGAAAAACGCGTGCACAACGATGTGGTTGCACCGTTCCCCGACAGTGACTTCAGCCCGGACGGCCTGGCGGCCGATGGTGTGCGTTGATGCGTGGGCAACCCGTATGGCTGGCGCTGGGCGTGCTGGGCATTTGCCTGGCAGCCCATGCTGCCGAGGCGCCCGTCAGTGATGTACTGCAGCGCCCGGCGTTGCAGGTGGCGGCGCCCACCCAGGCAGTGCTCATCGATATCACCCAGGCTGGAAAACGCCTGGTGGCCGTCGGTGAGCAGGGCTTGATCGTGCTTTCGGACGACGGCGGCCAACACTGGCGTCAGGCCCCGGTGCCCACCAGCGCAAGCCTGACCTCGGTCAGCTTTGCCACCGCCTCGCAAGGCTGGGCAGTGGGGCATGCCGGCGTGGTCCTGCACACCGTGGACGGTGGTGAAAGCTGGCAGCTCCAACTGGACGGCAACGCCGCCGCCCAACGCGTACTCGATGCCGTGCGTGCGGCGCCGGAGGCCTCCGCGCGGCAACTCAAGGTGGCCCAGGGGTTTGTTGCAGACGGTGCCGACAAACCCTGGCTGGCCGTGCATTTCAGCAACGAACGGCAAGGCACTGTGGTGGGGGCTTTCGGCCTGATCCTGCATACCGAAGACGGTGGCGTGAGCTGGCAGTCCTGGGTCGACCGCCTGGACAACCCGGCGGGCAATCACCTGTACGCGATCGCTGTTCAAGGCCCACGGATTTTCGTCGCGGGAGAACAGGGCACGTTGTGGACATCCGCAGACGGCGGCGCGCATTTCTCGCGGTTGCCGAGCCCGTACGACGGCAGTTTTTTTACCCTGAACCTGGCAGCCGATGGTTCGGTTCTGGTGGCGGGATTGCGCGGGAATGTCTGGCGCAGTAGCGATCAGGGCCGGCAATGGCAGGCGGTGAATAACCCGTTCAACAGCAGCGTGGTCGCAGCGCGTTCAACCCGCGCCGGTGTGATGCTCGCTGACCAGAGTGGCCACCTTTTACTCAGCGCCGAGGGCGATGCTTTACGCGAGCAAGGGCTGCCGGCCGTTGGCGCGGTGGCGGCCCTCAGTCAGGCGGGCGACGGCCAGTGGGTCGTGGTGGGCGCGCGCGGCATCAAACGATTGGAACAGGTGAACGGGCAATGACGCATCTTCGTAATCCGCTCGACCTGCGGCGTGGCCCCGAGCACAGTCTTCAGGACTTCGACCGCCATTCCGGCTCGCTGATTGAGCGGGCACTGTTCAACCATCGCAGCCTGGTGCTGTGGCTGTGCCTGCTGTTGACCCTGGGCCTCGGCGCCGCCAGCACCCGCCTTGGGCTCAACGCCAGCTTTGAAAAAATGATCCCCACGGGGCATCCCTACATCGCCAATTACCTGGCCAACCAAAAGGAACTCACCGGGTTGGGCAACGCGGTCCGCATCGCCGTCGAGGCGCCCGGCACCACGATTTACGACGCGCATTACCTGGAGTTGCTGGCCCGTCTTAACGACAAAGTATTTTTGCTGCCGGGTGTCGACCGGCCCTTCATGAAGTCCCTGTGGACCCCCAACATGCGCTGGATGGCGGTGACCGAGGAGGGCGTGGAAGGCGGCCGGGTGATCCCTGATGACTACGACGGTTCGGCCAGCAGCCTGGAAACGGTGCGCCGCAATGCCACGCGCTCCGGTGAGATCGGCCAGACCATCGCCCTGGACGGCCGCTCCAGCCTGATCTTCGTGCCCTTGATGGACATCGATGCGCAAACCGGCAAAGCCCTCGACTACAGCGCGTTGTCCCAACAGCTGGAGCAACTGCGCAGCGAGTTCCAGGCTCAGGGCCTGACGATTCACATCACCGGTTTCATCAAAGTGGTAGGCGACCTGATCGACGGGTTGCGCCAGGTGCTGCTGTTTTTCGCGGCGGCGATTCTGATCGCCACCCTGATGCTCTACGCATTCACCCGCTGCCTGCGCAGCACCTTGCTGGTGATGGCCTGCTCGTTGATTGCGGTGGTCTGGCAACTGGGCCTGGTGGCATTGCTGGGGTTCGAGCTCGACCCCTATTCGGTGCTTGTCCCGTTTCTGGTGTTGGCCATCGGCATGAGCCATGGCGCACAGAAAATGAACGGCATCATGCAAGACATCGGGCGCGGCATGCACCGGCAAGTGGCGGCGCGCTTCACCTTCCGGCGGTTGTTTCTCGCCGGCCTTACCGCCTTGCTGTGTGACGCGGTGGGGTTTGGCGTGTTGATGCTGATCGACATCAGGGTCATCCAGGACCTGGCATTGATCGCCAGCATTGGGGTCGCGGTGCTGGTGTTCACCAACCTGATCCTGCTACCGATTCTCCTCAGCTATTGCGGCGTCAGTGCCCGGGCCGCCGCGCGCAGCCTGCGCAGTGAAGAGGCTGACCGGCACGGGCGCAAGCATCCGTTGTGGGCGTTCCTCGACCGGTTCACCCAGCGCCGTTGGGCCACCGGCACGTTGATGGTCAGTGCATTGCTGGCCGGCGGCGGCTGGTGGGTCAGCCAGCAGTTGCAAGTCGGCGATCTCGACGCCGGCGCCCCGGAGCTGCGGGCCGACTCGCGCTACAACCGCGACAACGGGTTTATGGTCACTCACTACGGCGCCAGCAGCGATGTGTTCGCGGTGATCGTGCGCACACCTGACGGCGCCTGTTCCGACTACACCACCTTGATGCGCGTGGATGCGTTGGAGTGGCGCTTGCGCCAACTGCCGGGCGTGGAGTCCACGGCGTCGCTGGCCAGCCTCAACCGCAGCCTGTTGGTGGGCATGAGCGAAGGCAACCCGAAGTGGTATGACCTGACCCGGAACCAGGCGTTGCTCAACTCCATCACCGGGCGGGCACCGCGTGAGTTGTTCAACCAGAGTTGCAACACCCTCACGCTCTACGCCTACTTGCGTGACCACAAAGCCGTGACGTTGACGCGGCTGGTGAACGAAGTCGAGGCCTTCGCCCAGGCCAATGACACCGCCGACGTGAAGTTCCTGCTGGCGGCCGGTAATGCGGGCATCGAAGCCGCGACCAATATCGTGGTCAAGCAGGCCAATCACGACATGTTGTACTGGGTCTACGGCGCGGTGATCGTGCTGTGCCTGCTGACCTTCCGCTCCCTCGCGGCGGTGGTCTGCGTGATCCTGCCGCTGATGCTCACTTCGATCCTGTGCGAGGTGCTGATGGTGTGGCTGGGCATCGGCGTCAAGGTGGCGACCTTGCCGGTGATCGCCTTGGGCGTCGGCATCGGCGTGGACTACGCGCTGTACGTCATGAGCATTTTGCTGGCGCGGCGCAAGGCGGGTGACAGCCTGTCCCAAGCCTATTACCAGGCGCTGCTGTTCACTGGCAAAGTGGTGATGCTGACGGGTGTAACCCTGGCAGTCGGTGTTGCCACCTGGGCGTTTTCACCGATCAAGTTCCAGGCAGACATGGGCATTTTGCTGGCCTTCATGTTCCTGTTGAACATGCTCGGTGCACTGGTTTTGCTGCCGGCCCTGGCGCATTTCCTGCTGCCTGATGCACCTTCCGAACACCCCATAACAACAATAGGAAACCCCGCATGAACCCGTCCTCGCAAGCTGCCCCCGCGCCTCGCCCGCGCGGATCAGGCCCGTTGTTGTTGCTCGGCAGTTGCCTGCCGATTCTCGGTGGAGTGTTGATTGCCCCGGTGTTGCCACGCATCGCCGAACACTTTTCCGGTACCGCCAATGTGGGGCTGATGGTGCCCATCGTGCTGACGTTGCCGGCGCTGATGATCGCGTTGTTTTCGCCGTTCGCCGGCTGGCTCTCCGACCGCATCGGGCGCAAGCGTCTGCTGGTGCTGGCGATGCTGCTGTATGGCATCTGCGGGCCGCTGCCGCTGGTGCTGGATAACCTCGACGCGATCCTGCTCAGCCGCGCCGGCCTGGGCCTGGGGGAGGCGGCGATCATGACCTGTTGCACCGCGCTGATCGGCGACTACTTCGACGGCCGCGACCGGGTGCAATTACTCTCGTGGCAAACCATTGTCACGTCACTGTCGGCCACCGCGTTTTTCATGCTGGGCGGAATCATCGGCGAGCACGGTTGGCGCCTGCCGTTTGCGGTGTACATCGTGGGCCTGCTGCTTGCTCCGTTGATGCACCTGGCGTTGCGCGAATCGTTGCGGGGCGCCAGCGCGGCGGTCGAGGTAGCGCGCAGCACAGGTTTTCCCTGGCGCTCGCTGTCGGTGATTTGCGGCATGACCGTGCTGGCGTCCCTGGGCTTCTTCATTGTTCCGGTACAAACCGGTTTCCTGCTGGAACACATCGGCATTGATTCGCCGCAGCGCATTGGCATGGCCATCGGCCTGGGCCATTCGGCGGTGTTTGTCGGTGCCCTGTGCTTCCGGCGCCTGAGCCGGTTCGGCCCGGGCTTGCTGCTGGCGCTGGCGTTTGTGGTCTCCGGGATCGGCATTTTGCTGCTGGCCAACGCGGTCGACTACCGCACGGCGGTCATCGCCGTGATGGTCAACGGCCTGGGCGGTGGGCTGGCGTTGCCCACGGTCCTCAGTTGGGCACT
Source organism: Pseudomonas sp. BIGb0558 (assembly GCF_024807515.1). Taxonomy (NCBI): domain Bacteria; kingdom Pseudomonadati; phylum Pseudomonadota; class Gammaproteobacteria; order Pseudomonadales; family Pseudomonadaceae; genus Pseudomonas; species Pseudomonas sp. BIGb0558. The sequence goes on along the minus strand of NZ_JANUEW010000007.1, from coordinate 165,280 downwards.
CTCCACCCTGAGCTTCGAACACCGCGGCAAAGGCACCGGCCTGTTCAACGCGGGCTTTTTCGGCGGCCAGTTTGCCAGCCCGTTATTGGTCATGGCGTTGTCCGGTGTGTCCGATGGGCGTGTAGGCGCGGTGGCCATGGTCGGCTGGGGATTGCTGCTGGCGGCCCTGGTTTCGCTGATCGCACCGAGGCTGGCCGGCGTGCGGCTGCTTGATCCGATTCAAGTGTCGGACGACATGGTCCTGCATTAACCGTTTTACTCCCTGAGGAATGCTCGATGAAACTCGCTACGTTGAAAAACGGCCATCGCGACGGCCAACTGGTGGTGGTCTCCCGAGACCTGCGCCGCGCGGTCATCGCTGCGTCTTTTGCGACCTTGCAACAGGCGCTGGAGAATTGGGCCGAGGCCGAACCGGTGCTGAGCCGGCACTACCAGTTGCTTAATCTGGGGCAAGCGCCCGAATCATTTGCGTTTGACCCCACACACGCCGCAGCGCCATTGCCCCGGGCTTATCAGTGGTGCGACGGTTCGGCGTTTCTCAACCACGCGCACCTGCTGCAAAAAGCCTTCAGCCTGCCGCCCATGGCCGACGAGCGCATTCCGTTGATGTACCAGGGCGCCAGCGACGACTTCCTCGGGCCTTGCGACGATGTGCCCTTGCCGGATGTGAATCACGGAATCGATTTCGAGGGCGAATTCGCCGTGATCGTCGATGAGGTGCCGATGGGCTGCCCCGCTGACCAGGCGTTGCAATACGTGCGGCTGGTGCTGTTGGTCAACGACGTCAGCCTGCGGGGCTTCCTGCTGCATGAAGTCAGCACCGGCTTCGGGTTTTTCCAGGCCAAGCCCTCGTCGAGTTTTTCGCCGGTGGCCGTCACCCCGCACGCGCTTGGCGCTGCCTGGAACAACGGGCGGGTGTGCCTGCCCCTGAGCGTCACCTGGAACCAGAGCTGGTTTGGCGCGCCCCATGGCGCCGAGATGAGCTTCAGCTTCGCTGACCTGATCGCCCACGCCGCGCGCACCCGGCGCTTGCGTGCGGGCACCATCATCGGCTCCGGCACCGTGTCCAACGTCGACCGCGCGGTGGGTTCGGCGTGTATATCGGAGCGCCGGGCCATCGAGATGATTGACCATGGGCAGCCGCTGACCGGGTTCATGAAATTCGGCGACCGCATTCGCATCGAGGCACTGGACAGCGAGGGCGAGTCGGTATTCGGCGCCATCGACCAGCGCCTGGTGGATTCCACCTTGCTGACTCAAGAGGCGCTTTCATGACTGAACGCAAACGTCGTCTGGTGGACCTGTCGGTCACCCTTGAAAACAACCCCTACACCGACCCGCCACCGCTGCTGCCGAAGATCGAGTACGTCGACCACCAGGGCGGCATCCAGGAGCTCCTCGCGATGTTTCCGGGCCTGTGTATCGACGACATGCCCGGCCAGGAAGCCTGGGCGGCCGAGCGCCTGAACATCACCACCCACAGCGGCACGCACATGGATGCGCCGTGGCATTACGCCTCGACCACCGATTGCGGCAAGCCGGCGTACGGCATTGATGAAATCCCGCTGGACTGGTGCCTGCGCCCTGGTGTGAAGCTCGATTTTCGCCACCTGCCGGACGGCCATGTGGTCAGCGCTGCACAAATCGAGGCGGAGCTGCAGCGTATCGGCCATGTGTTGCAGCCGCTGGACATCGTGCTGGTGAATACCCGGGCCGGTGCCTTGTTCGGCCAGCCGGGCTACCTGGACGCAGGCGTGGGGATAGGGCGCGAAGGCACCTTGTATTTGCTGGAGCGCGGGGTGCGCGTGGTGGGCACCGATGCCTGGAGTTGGGACGCACCGTTCAGCCATACCCGGGCGCGGTTTGCGGCCAGCGGTGACAGCTCGATCATCTGGGAAGGGCACAAGGCGGGACGGGATATCGGCTATGGGCAGATGGAAAAGCTGGCCAACCTGGACGCGCTGCCGGCTCACGGTTTTGAAGTGTCGTGTTTCCCCTACAAGATCAAACACGCCTCTGCCGGTTTTGTGCGGGCGGTAGCGATTTTCGAGGAAACCCTTTGATCGGCGGCCTCCTTGTGAGGCCGCACGGTTTCAGGTTTAGCCCTGTGCGCTCAAATACGCTTCAGCCGCCACCACGCTCGCATAAGCAAACCCCAGCGACGACATAAACGCCGCATGCACCTGGGCCGCCGGCACGGTGGTGCCATTGAATTCCAGGTCCCGAGTGGCGCAGGCATCGTGGATCACGGTCACTGTGTAGCCCAGGTCCGCCGCTGCACGCACCACGCCGTCGATGCACATGTGGCTCATGCTGCCCACCACCACCAACTCGGTGATGCTGCGTTGTTCCAGCAGCGCTCGCAGGTTGGTTTCGCGGAACGCATTGACGAAATGCTTGAGCACCACCGGCTCGTCCGCCTGGTTCAGGACCTTGGGGTGCAAATGCGCACCTTCCGAGCCGGGGGTGAAGAAGGGCGCGTCGTCGGAGGTGAATTCGTGCCGCACGTGAATCACCGCATCGCCCGCCTGGCGGAACGCCTGGAGCACTTGCTGCGCCTTGTCTGCTGCTGCGTCCACACCGTCAAGCGGCCACTTGCCCTCGGGGAAGTAGTCGTTCTGGATATCGATTAGGATGAGCGCTTGCTTGGCCATGTTGGTTTTCCTTGTGATGGTTGATGCGTCCAGTATCTTGGCTGGCGTGGCGCCTGGGGATTGGCCGCACCGACAATAACAGAGGGAAAACTGACAATGGCAATCGTCGAACTGGGCGTGCTGATCTACAGCGGTGCGCAAATGGCCGCCGTGCATGGCTTGACCGACCTGTTCGCGGTGGCCAACCGGATTGCGGCCGAGCATCAGTCCGCGCAATTGCCGTCGCTGCGCATCAGCCATTGGCAGGCTGAAACCGGCCAGGCGCCGACCCGTGTGTTCGACACTCAGCCCGGTACCGTGCAAGCGCTTACGGCCTTGCTGATTCCACCTTCCATCGCCGGCTTTTCCGAGGGCCAGGCCTCCTCCGAATTGCTGGATTGGCTACGCCAGCAACACCGCACCGGGACCATTCTGGGCGGGGTGTGCGTGGGCTCGATCCTGCTGGCGGAAAGTGGCCTGCTGGACGGGCGCAGTGCCACCACTCACTGGACCTCGGCCAAGTCTTTCGCTGAGCGCTATCCGGCGATTCGCCTGGAAGCTGACAAGCCTATCGTCGACGACGGCGACCTGATCACCACCGCCGGGCTGATGGCCTGGTCCGAACTGGGCCTGCGCCTGGTAGACCGCCTTCTCGGCCCGAGCATCGCCGCGAGCACCGCGCGGTTCCTGGTGATCGAACACAGCGACAGCGCCAGTGAGTGCGGCAGCAACTTTGCGCCGATCCTCGCCCATGGCGACGCGGCGATTCTCAAGGTGCAGCATTGGCTGCAGGCCAGTGGTGCGGTGGATGTTTCATTGGCTGCGATGGCTCAGGAGGCGGGGCTTGAAGAGCGCACGTTCCTGCGGCGGTTCCGCGCTGCCACGGGGTTGAAACCCACCGAGTACTGCCAGCACCTGCGGGTCGGCAAGGCGCGGCAGATGCTCGAGTTCACCAACGGCACCATTGACCACATAGCCTGGACTGTCGGCTACCAGGATCCGGGCGCCTTTCGCGCCACCTTCAAGAAAATCACCGGGCTGGCGCCAAGCGATTACCGCAGCCGTTTTGGGGTGACACCGACCAAGACCCAGGGCTGAATCGTGCAGAACGCCGCGACACCGGATGCCCTTCGTGCAGAATAAAACAGGCCAAGTGCCATCGTTTTTTCCGCAACTGTTTGATTCCCGGCGGGTTTAACTAAACCCCGCCTTGGCTTGATCCCTGCAACCGTCTCCCTACACACATGGCAGGACAGCCAAGGGGGACGCATGACCCCGACAAATCGCAAGAAAATCGTGGTGGCGCATTCAATCCGACCGCAAGCGCCGTTGCACGAAGTCGAAACCAACCGCGCCCTGGCCCGCTGGCTGGCGCATATCCTTGGGTTCAAATATGGCGGCAGCTATAACCCCGAGCTGCACAGTGGGCGCGATCTCTACCTGTTACCCACCCAGACCCTGGTCGGCGTGGCCCAGGCCCGGCAGTTGGGCGTCAAAGGCCCCGAAGACTTATGGGGCGGTTATGTCGACCACGACTTCATCTGCACCAAGGCCATCAGCCACGGCTTGCTGAATAAAAATGCGGTGGCGCCGCAAGGCTGGTCGCCGTTGTTTTCCGAGCGCATCCGCAATGTGGTGCTGGATGGCTTGAGCGTGTTCGCCCTCGAAGACGCTCGGCCGGCGGCCACCCACTTGCTGTACACCGGCCCGATCCGCCTCAAGCCCGTGCATGCCTGTGCCGGTCGCGGCCAGGAAGTGATCCGCAGCCTCGATGAATTCGACGCCATCCTCGCGCGCCCTGATGCAGCGCAATTGTTCACCGACGGTGTGGTGCTGGAGCAAGACCTGCATGAGGTGGTCACCCACAGCGTCGGCCAGAGTTTTATCGGCGAGCACGTCATCAGCTACTGCGGTGATCAATACCTGACCCGGGACGGGCAGGGCGAAGAGGTCTATGGTGGTTCCAACCTGTTGGTGGTCCAGGGTTACTACGAAGACCTGCTCAAGCTCGACCTGCCCGATGACGTGCGCCTGGCCATCGAACAGGCGCAAACCTTCGACAACGCGGCGGACGAGGCCTATCCCGGGTTCTACGCCTCGCGGCGCAATTACGACATCGCCCAAGGCCTGGACAGCGACGGCCAGCGCCGCAGCGGCGTGCTGGAGCAATCCTGGCGCATGGGCGGGGCCAGCAGCGCGGAAGTCGCGGCGCTGCAAAGCTTCGTCAACAACGCCGGGCTGCGGGCGATCTATGTGTCTTCGGTAGAAACCTACGTCGACCAGCCGCTGCCGGCGGACGCGATCGAGGTGTACCGGGGGCCGGCGGAAAACAGCGACTTTCTTCTCAAGTACGTGACGGTTAAATCTTATGACGGCTAGAAGCGAAACCATCGCCATTGATATCGACGACGAACAGATGAGCGGGACCTTCCTCAGTCCCAAATCGAAAGTGCCGGGGGTGTTGTTTGTGCACGGCTGGGGCGGTAGCCAGGAGCGCGACCTGGAACGCGCCAAGGGCATCGCCGGGCTTGGTTGTGTGTGCCTGACCTTCGACTTGCGCGGCCACGCCGGCACCGGCATTCCGCTGTCCCGCGTCACCCGCGAAGACAACCTGCGCGACCTGCTGGCCGCCTACGACCGCCTGCTGTCACACCCGGCCATCGACACCTCGGCGGTGGCGGTGGTGGGCACCAGCTACGGCGGTTACCTGGCCGCCATCCTCACCTCGCTGCGGCCCGTGCGCTGGCTGGCGCTGCGGGTGCCGGCGCTGTACCGCGACCAAGAATGGCTCAAGCCCAAGCGTGATCTCGACAAGGCCGACTTGATGGATTATCGCGGGACCTTTGTGCACGCCGAAACCAATCGTGCGTTGCATGCCTGCGCGGCGTTTACCGGCGATGTGCTGATCGTCGAGTCGGAAACCGACGACCACGTGCCCCACGCCACCATCATGAGCTACCGCGCCGCCTGCCAGCACACGCACTCGCTGACCCACCGGATTATCGACGGTGCGGATCACTCCCTGAGTGACCCGGTTTCCCAGCAAGCCTACACCTCGATCCTGGTGGACTGGATCACCGAGATGGTGGTGGGCGAGCGCTTGAGCATCATCCAGTCGTAGGCGTCTTCTTCACCCGTAGCGCCTTGGCCTTGGCTTCCACCGCGAGGTACATCACCAGGGCCACCAGCAGCGGCAGGATGAAGTAGATCGCGCGATAGGCGATCAATCCCGCGAGCAGGCTGCCGCGGGAGGCTTCGTGCTGCAGCAGGGCGATAAATACCGCCTCCAGCACCCCAAGCCCCGCAGGGATATGCGTGACCACCCCGGCGATGCTGCTGATCAACAACACCCCGAGCACCACCGGGTAATCCAGTTGCTTGGGCAGCAGGGTGAAAATCACCGCCGCCATCAGCGACCAGTTCAGCGCGCCGAGTGCCAATTGCAACACGGCCATACGCAACGACGGCAGGCTGATTTCAATCCCGCGTACCGACCACGCGCGCTTTTTCGACAAGCGACAGGCCAGCAGATAACCCAGGCTCGCCAGTACCAACAGCACGCCAACGCCTTGCAGCGCGCCACTGCTGAGCTTCCACCCTGGCGGCAAGGTCACCAGCCCGCTGCTGAACACCGCGCCGGCAATCGCCATGTAGCCGAACCAATTGGTGGCCAGGCTCAGCCCGAGAATCTTCGCGATGTTCCCGCTGCTCACCCCCAACCGTGAATACAGCCGGTAGCGCATGGCGATGCCGCCGACCCAGGCGCTCAGGTTGAGGTTGAAGGCATAGCTGATGATGCCCACCGGCAGGATCTGCTTCCAGCGCAACGGCTGGCGGATGTAGGTGCGGCCGATCAGGTCGAAGCATGAATACACCAGGAAACTGCACAGGGTCAGCGCACCCGCGATGAGCAGGGTGCGAAGCTTGAAATTCCCGAGGGTGTCGAACACTTCGCTCCAGTCGATACGCCGGGCGAGCAGGGTGAACAACACGATCAGCACCAGGAAAAACACCACCGTCAGCGGTTTTTTCCAGCGCTTCAAAAAGCCGGGTTGGGCGCTTTCTTCAGCGGTGCGAGCTTGGGTCATGGTCCGGGCGCTCCTCATGGACGAAGGGTTTCAACCTCGGCTTGTGGGCCGGCAACCAGCCGGTCCACGAGGGAAAATGCCGCAGCACATGGAACACCACAAACCCCACCGTCACCCGCCAGAACCAGCCGCGAGGCGTGCGGTTTTCCGGCATGGTCTTGCAGTGGTTCCGGCTCAGGTATTCCAGGCGTTCGAACAACTGTTGATTGAAGCCGCGATCCCGAATCAGCACATTGGCCTCAAGGTTCAGCGACAGGCTCAGCGGGTCGAGGTTGCTCGAACCCACGGTGCTCCATTGCTCGTCCACCAAAGCCACCTTGCCGTGCAACGGGCGTTGGCAGTACTCGTGGATCACCACGCCTTCCTTGAGCAAATAGTCATACAACATGCGTGCCGCCAGCTTCGCCAGCAGCACATCCGGCTGGCCCTGCATGATCAATTGCACCTGTACGCCACGGCGCGCGGCATTGCGGATTTCCCGCAGCAGGCGGTAGCCGGGGAAGAAGTACGCGTTGGCGATGACTACCCGCCGCTGAGCCTTGCGCAGGGCGTGCAGGTAGGCTTCTTCGATGTCGGTACGGTGTTGCAGATTGTCCCGGTAAATCAGCCGCACCAGGCCATCGCCTTCGCCTGCCGCCCATGGCGACGGCCGTTGCTCGCGCCGCCAGCCACGGCGCTTGCGCACGCGCCGGCCACTTTGTGCGAGGGCGAAATGATGCAGGTCGGCCACGGCCGGGCCTTGTACCTGCACGGCATAATCCTGCTTGGCCTCGGGGCCGAAATCCCCCAGGTGATCGGCCGAAAAATTGATCCCGCCGATAAACGCCACGCTGGCATCCACCACCACAATCTTGCGGTGCAGGCGGCGAAACCAGTTGGTGCGAAAGCCCAAAGTCTTGCTCGCCGGGTCGAACATCTGCACGGTCACGCCGGCCTGGCTCAGCTCGCCGAGAAACCCCGGGCTCAGCTCGCCGCAACCAAAGCCATCGAGGCTCGCGACCACCTTCACGCCACGCTGCGCCGCCTCGATCAAAATGCCTTTTAGTTCGTGGCCGACCTTGTCTTCGAACAGGATAAAGGTCTCCAGCAAGATCTCCCGCTGGGCCTGGCGCATCGCCTCGAACACCTTGGGGAAGTAGGCCTCGCCGTTCTCCAGCAACTCAATCTGGTTGTCACTCTGCCAGCCGTAATCCAGGTCCTTGGCCACTGCGTCGTCCGGCGGCTGATCGGTGGCGATGTGTTCCACCGCGACCTTTTCCAGTGGTGCGCTGTTCATAGCTCGATCTCCACCGACAGCGGCGCGTGATCCGACAAATGCGACCACGGACGGCTGGTCAGCACCTGCGGCTGATGCACCTTGAGGTTGCGCACATAGATGCGGTCCAGGGGCAGCAACGGCAAGCGTGCCGGGAAGGTGCGGGCCGGCTTGCCCTGGGTTTCGATAAACACTTCCCGCAGGCCGCAGTGGGCAAGATCCGCGCGCTGGCGCCAGTCATTGAAGTCACCGGCGACAATCACCGGCGCGTCGGCTGGAATCTCGGCGATCCGCTGCGCGATCAGGCGCAGTTGCTGCTGGCGATGTACTTCCCGCAGCCCCAGGTGCACGCAGATAGCATGCACCTCCTGCACGTTGCCCGGCAGGCGCAGCACACAATGCAGCAGCCCGCGGCTTTCGTGACCGCTCTGGGAAATGTCGAGGTTGTCATAGCGGATGATCTGGAATTTCGACAGCAATGCATTGCCGTGGTCGCCATGGGGATACACCGCGTTGCGGCCGTAGGCGAACTGCGGCCAGATGCTGTCGGCGAGGAACTCGTACTGCGGCATGCTCGGCCAGTTGCTGTAGCGCTTGGGATGGCGCTCGTGGGTGCCGTGGATTTCCTGGAGGAACACCACGTCGGCGGCCACGCTGCGAATCGCCTCCCGCAGCTCGGGCAGGATGAAACGCCGGTTGAGCGCGGTGAAGCCCTTGTGGGTGTTGACCGTCAGCACCCTGAAGCGGGTGATGGTTTCGGTGGGCGTGATGGGCATCAGCTCCGGGTGGGTCATGGTTGCTCCCGTGGGTTGGGTGTCGAGTGACCTCCGTTTTTGGATGACTGTGGAATTTGGCAGAAAGTTTCGATGGTCCTACAGACGGCACCTACCCACTGTGGGAGCCGGGCTTGCCCGCGATTGCGGAGTGTCAGCAGACATTGATGCCACTGATCCACCGCCATCGCGGGCAAGCCCGGCTCCCACAGGTGTTTTGTGTTTGTCCTGCTGGATCAGTGCCCGCCAACCACCCGGGTCGAGCTCTCGGCATACACCGGGCCCAAGCGGTCAAGTCGACCGCTCCAGGCCGTCAGCGCCAATGCCACCAACACTACCGAGCCACCAATCCACGCGGTGTGGATCAAGCCCATGTGAGCGACGATCAAGCCGCCGGCCCACGCGCCACCGGCGATCCCCAAATTGAACGCTGCGATGTTCAAGCCCGAGGCCACGTCCACCGCGTTCGGTGTGTGATGTTCCGCCTGGCGCACCACATACACCTGCAAGCCGGGCACGTTGCCGAAAGCGACCGCGCCCCACACCAGCACCGTGGCCAGGGCCAGCCATGGGTTGCCGGCGGTCAGGGTCAGTAGGAACAGCACGGCAGCGAGCAGGGCGAAGATGATTTTCAGGGCGCTGATCGGGCCGCGTTTGTCGGCCAGTTTGCCGCCCCAGATATTACCCACGGCCACCGAGATGCCGTACACCAGCAACACCAGGCTGACGGTGCCGGCGCTGAACCCGGAGATGTCCTGGAGGATCGGCGCCAGGTAAGTGAACGCGATGAACGAGCCGCCGTAACCAACTGCTGTCATGGCGTACACCAACAGCAACCTTGGTTGTTTCAGTACTTGCAGTTGCTGCAACAGCGACGCCGGTTTGCTGTGGGCGATGGTGTTCGGCACATAGAGCAGGCTGCCGATAAACGCGATCAAGCCCAGGGCCGAGACGGCGAGGAAGGTTTCGCGCCAGCCGAAATGCTGGCCGATAAACGTCCCCAGCGGCACACCGGTCACCAGCGCCACGGTGAGGCCGGTAAACATGATGGCAATCGCGCTGGCGGCTTTTTCCTTGGGCACCAGGCTGGTGGCGATGGTGGAACCAATCGAGAAAAACACCCCGTGGGCCAGGCCGGTGACGATCCGTGCCAGCACCAGGGATTCATAACTCGGCGCCTGCCAGGCCAGCAGGTTGCCGAGGGTGAACAGCACCATCAGCGACAACAGCAGCAATTTGCGCGGCACTTTGCCGGTGAGGGCGGTGAGCACCGGCGCGCCGATGGCCACGCCCAGGGCGTAGAGGCTGACCAGCAGGCCGGCAGACGGCAGGTCTACGCCAAGGTCGGCGCCGATGGTAGGTAACAGGCCAACGATGACGAACTCGGTCGTCCCGATGGCAAAAGCGCTGAGGGTCAGCGCGAGCAAGGCAATGGGCATGGCTGCAACTCCGGTGGGTTTCAATCAGGAGCGCAGTCTCGGCGGTTGGCTTGTGCGGAAAAAGACAGGTATTGGCATTTGATATTTGCCTGTAGCGCACGGATCCACGTGCTGGGGGAACGATCGCGCCTCAAACCCGTCAGTTCCTTACAGACCCTTCTGAAGGAGCCCGGTGTTTTGTTGAATTTAAAGACTGTGCTACTGCTTGGTACGCTGCTGTTTTGCAGCAGTGGCGCGCTGCAAGCGGCCACCGCTCCCGCGGCTCCAGAGCCTGCCACCCCGGCCAAGCCGGAACTGCTGGTGGAAGGCGGCCTGCTCGGCGCCATCAGTTCCAGCATCGATGGTGTGCAGGACAAACTTGACCTCAACCAGAACCTGATCGATGCCTGGCGCCTGCGGGCCGATCGGGCGGCAGACGAGGTAGACAAGCTGGTCAACCAGCCGTCCGAGCGTTCCTCATGGAGTGTGGCCGGGGATTTCCTGTTGTTGTCCGGTGTGTGGATCGGCGCGTTTGCGATGTTGACCCTGTTGGGGCGGTTTCTCGTCAAGCGTCTGAACCAGCAACGGCATGTCGCACCACGCCAGCGTCTTCAGGCGTTGCTGGGTTACCTGATTCCCTACACGATTCCGGCCGTAATCTGCCTGCCATTGACGCTCTACGTCAGTCACTTCCTGCCCACGTCCGTGGGCCGCGCGCTGGCGCTGTGTTTTGCCTACGCCACCAGCAGCGGTATTTTTTCCACCTCGATGCTGCTGTGCGTCATCGTCATGTTCAACGTCGGCCACAAGCGCCCGGCCGTGCGGATTATTCGTGACTACTGCCCCAAGCCCCTGTTCCTGATCGGCTTCCTCGCCGCCCTCAGCGATGCGCTGACCAGCCCGCAGATCGCCCGCCAGCTGGGGGGCAATATCACCGCCAGCGTCGCGATCTTCACCGGGCTGTTTGCTTCGGTGATCTTCGGCATGCTGGTGATTCGCCTGCGTCGGCCGGTGGCGCATTTGATCCGTAACCGGCCTTTGGCCCAACGCTTGAAACACCCGGCGGTGCAGCAATCCCTGCGGGTGTTCTCCGGGCTGTGGTATTGGCCGATTCTGTTGATGGTGCTGGTGTCGGCCATCAACCTGATCGGCGCTGGTGACGACAGCCAGAAAGCCCTGCGTTGCGCGCTGTTCACCACGATTTTGCTGATCGGCACGGTGTTTCTCAGCACGGTGTTGCAGCACCTGTTCCAGTCCCGCAGCACGGTGGCGGTGCAGCGCAGCAGCGCCTACAAGGAGCGGTTCCTCAGCCTGCTGCATGCGCTGTTGCGCATCGTGATGGCCATCGCCTTTATCGAAATCCTCGGGCGTATCTGGGGTGTTTCGTTGTTTGAGTTTGCCCAGCGCAACTCCGTGGGCCGGGCCATCAGTGATTCCCTGAGCAGCATCGGTTTGATCCTGCTGGTGACATGGCTGTTCTGGGTGGTGCTCGACACGGCGATCCAGGAAGCGTTGAAACCGCCGGTCAACAAACGCTCCAGCCGCCAGCCCAGCACGCGGGTGAAAACCATCCTGCCGCTGTTGCGCAACGCGGTGAAAATCATCCTGGTGGTGATCTGCGCGATCACCACCATGGCCAACCTGGGGATCAACGTCGCACCGCTGCTGGCGGGTGCCGGGGTGGTGGGGCTGGCCATTGGTTTTGGCTCCCAGCAACTGGTGCAGGACGTGATCACCGGCCTGTTCATCATCATCGAGGACACCCTGTCGATTGGCGATTGGGTGGTGCTCGACTCCGGCCACGCCGGCACGGTCGAGGGCCTGACCATCCGCACCCTGCGCCTGCGGGACGGCAAGGGGTTTGTGCACTCGGTGCCGTTCGGGCAGATCAAGGCCGTCACCAACCAGTCGCGGCAGTTCGCCTATGCATTCTTCTCGGTGCAGTTCACCTATGACACCGATGTCGACAAGGCCGTGGAATTGATCCGCGAGGCGGGGCAGTCGATCCGCGATGACGTGTTCCTCAAGTACAACCTGCAAGGGCCGCTGGAGGTGTTTGGCGTCGACAAGATGGACCTCAACGGCGTGGTGCTGACGGCGCAGTTCCGGACGGTGTCGGGCGGGCAATATGCGGTGAGCCGTGCGTTTAACCAGCGCTTGAAAAAGCTTGTGGATAACTGTGCCTTTGTTCACTTTGCGCAAACTTATCCACAGCAGGTGATGCTGCCGCAGCGGGTGGGGCAGCAGGTGGATGAGCCGGAAGAGGAGGCGCCTTCGTCGGTGGTGCTGACGGAGCAGCCGCGCACCCAATAGTTTCGGGGTGGCAGGGCCGGCCTCATCGCAGGCAAGCCAGCTCCCACATTTGAAGATGTTCACAAATCAAAATGTGGGAGCCGGGCTTGCCCGCGATGAGGCCAGTACATGCACTAAACAAGTCAGTGCCTGACCAACTTCTCCCGCACCAACCCCGCCACCTGCTGATCCAGCTCCAACAACACCTGCTGCTTCCCGGCAATCTCCACCGCCGCCGGCACGCCATCCCGGTACACCAGCCGGTTGCCGCTCAACGCCGGCACCTTGCTACCCGGCAGCAGCGTGCCCACCAGGTTCAGCGGGTCGGCGCCGCACACGGCAATCAAGCTGCCGTCATGAGGCCGCCGGCGAACTTCCCGCAGCAGCGGGATCGCTTCCGGCAACGCAAACTGTTCCCCCGCCAAACCACTCACAAACCGCCCGCCGCGAATCTCGCCCCGGGCCTCCAGCCGATGAAAGGTGCGCAGCAGTTCCCGCCAACTGGGCAGCCAATCCGCCTCACGCTCCAGCAGGCGCCAGAACACCACGCCGTAGCGGCGCAGCAAGGTCATCGCCACATGCTCCAGGGTTTCTGCCGAATGCGGCCCGACAGTTCCCGGCGCGCGCCGTACCAGGGCCCAACGCCCTGCGTCGTCCATCCCGCCCACAAATGCCCCGCGTCCACGCCGACTGCTACGAGCCTGGCGCTTGCTCGCGGGCGTGGTCAGGGCGCGCAGGCCGGCGAAGCTGTCGGCGTTCGCAAGCCCGGCGCCCACCAGTTCCTGCAAGGCGGATTCCAGTTCGCTGCGCAGCAGGTGGGCTTCGTGGACCAATTCATCGAAAAACAGCGCGCCGTTTTCCCGCAGCGCCTGATGGACTTTCTGCGCCTTGGGCGACAGCTCGGTGCTGTCCGGTGCTTCGGTCAACCCACTCCACAACGGCACCTGGCTGCGAGGCAGCAACACCACCGGCGTGCTGCGCAGGGCGGTCGCGCCGGCCTTGTTGCTCAGGCGCGTCCACACCACCTTGCCACTGCGGCACAAATCGTCCAGCCAACTCGGCGAGTAATCCTTGATCCGTGCGCTGAGCAAGTCGCTGTCCCAGGCCGACGTGGCGGCGGCGTAGCCTTCGAACTGCGCGACGATCTGCGGCAACACCGCGCTGCCCTGGCCGCGAGTGCCGTCTGACAGGTGCTGCCAGTCGAACAGGAACCGCATGAAATCCTGCAACGCCACCGGTTCGATTTCCCGGCGCAGGCGCTTGACCGTGTAGCGGTGAATGCGCGCCAGCAGGTGGCGCTCGCACCATTGTTCGTCGCTGGCGCCCGGGCTGAAGCGGCCGCGCAGCACGTAGCCCTCGCTTTCCAGCCGTGCGAGTGCCTGGGACACGTCGGCCACCGGCAAGGCCAGGGGCGCGGCGATCTGGATCAAGGTCAACGGGCCGAAGCCGCTCAGGCGCGCCCGCAGCACTTCCACCAGGGCTTCCTCGAAGGTCCATGGTTCATCAAAGCCGGGCAGCAGCGGCAGGTCATTCGGATAGATCGCGGTCAAGCAACTCAAGCGTTCCACGGCCACCCAAACCGCCTGGTCGGTGCCAATCTGCAAACGGCTGGCGCGTCCACCGTCGGCCAGGGCTTGCAGCCATTCGGCCCACTGCGGCGTGACTTCCGATTCAGCGATGCACGCGAGGCTCATCAACGCCTCATGCATCTCGTCCAGGCCATTGGGCGCCGGCCAGGCTTCCTCGCGCACACCGGCAATCGCCTCGGCATCCAGGGCGCCGAGGTCGTCGGTGCTTTGCGGGTCGCTCCAGCGCCGGTTGAGCACGGCCTGGGTGCGGCGCTCTTCCAGTGGAGCGTCATCGAGAAAGGTGTAGGGGCGGGCGCTGAGAATCTCTGCCGCCAGCGGCGACGGCGCCGGCAGGTCGCGGCTGATCAGGCGGATTTCACCGCGCTCCATGCGCCGCAGCAGGGCCAGCCAGCCTTCGCTGTCCATGGCCTCGTGCAGGCAGTCGTCGAGGGTTTGTTCCACCAGCGGATGCTCCGGCACTTCGCGCTCGCCGGCGAGGTTTTCCAGGCAGGCGATCTGGTCGGGGAACACACTGGCGATCAGGTCTTCACTCTTCATGCGCTGGATCTGCGGCGCCACCTTGCGCCCGCCGGTATAACGCGGCAGCGCCAGAGCGACGCCCGCATTCCAGCGCCAGCGCACGCCGAACAGCGGTGCATCCAGCACCGCCTGGATCAGGATGTGTTCGGCCGTGTTGCTGTTCAGGTAACGCCACACCTCGTCGAGCTCGAAGCTGTGGCTGGTGGACAGCGACAACACGATCGCATCCTCGCTGGCAGCGGCTTGCAGTTCGAAGTTGAAGGTGCGGCAAAAACGCTTGCGCAACGCCAGGCCCCAGGCGCGGTTGATACGACTGCCGAACGGCGTGTGGATGATCAGTTGGGTGCCGCCGGACTCGTCGAAAAACCGCTCCATGATCAACGTGTCCTGGGACGGCAGCGCGCTCAATGCCAGCCTTGCCCGTGCCAGGTAATCCACCAGTTGCTCGGCGCTGGCCAGGTTCAATCCGAGGGTGCCGGTGAGCCAGTCGAGTGCCGGTTGCAGGTTGCTCGGCATGGCGGCCAGCAACTCGTCCAGTTGCCCATGCAAACGTGCCACGGCAAACGATAACTCCGCACTGCGCCCCGGTGCTTCACCGAGCCAGAACGGAATGGTCGGCGGCTGGCCGTGTGCGTCTTCGACCCGCACCTTGCCGGCTTCCACCCGCAGGATGCGGTAGGAGGTATTGCCCAACTGGAAGATATCCCCGGCGATGCTTTCCACCGCGAAGTCTTCGTTGACGCTGCCGATGTTCAGGCTTTGCGGCTCCAGCAGCACGCTGTAGTCGGCGTTGTCGGGGATGGTGCCGCCGCTGGTCACCGCAGTGAGCTTGGCGCCACGCCGGCCGCGCAGGGTGCGGGTGATGGCGTCGCGGTGCAGGTAGGCACTGCGGATGCCCTGGCGGCCGTTGTAGCCTTCGGCGAGCATTTGCAGCAGCGCCTGGTAGTGGCGCTCGTCCAGTTCGGCGTAGGGCGCGGCACGGCGAATCAGAGTGAGCAGGGCCTGTTCCTGCCATTCCTGGCAGCTGACTTCGGCGATGATCTGCTGGGCCAGTACATCCAGCGGCGCGACCGGGATCAGCAAGGTATCCAGCTCGCCCCGGCGCACGCAGTCGAGCAGGGCGGCGCATTCGATCAGATCGTCGCGGGTGGTGGCGAACAACCGGCCCTTGGGCGTGCCGCCGACCTGGTGCCCGGAGCGTCCGACTCTCTGCAGAAAACCATTGATCGAGCCCGGCGAGGCGATCTGGCACACCAGGTCGACATCACCGATATCAATCCCCAGTTCCAGGGATGCGGTGGCGATCAGCACTTGCAGTTCGCCGGCCTTGAGCCGTTGTTCGGCGTCCAGGCGCAGTTCCTTGGCGAGGCTGCCGTGGTGGGCGGCGACGGCAGTTTTGCCCAGGCGCTCGCTCAAGTGCCGGGCCAGGCGTTCGGCCAGGCGCCGGGTGTTGACGAAAATCAGCGTGGTGCGGTGTTGCCTGGCCAGTTCGGCGAGGCGGTCGTAGACCAGGTCCCACACGTCGTTGGCCATGACGGCCGACAGCGGCACCGGTGGTACTTCGATATCCAGGTCCCGAGGGCGTGCGTGGCCGATATCGACGATTTCACAGGAGCGGTCGGTGCCCACCAGGAAGCGCGATACCGCTTCGATCGGCTTTTGCGTGGCCGACAGGCCGATGCGGGTCAGCGGTTCGCGGCACAAGCCCTGCAGCCGCTCCAGCGTCAGGGCCAGGTGGCTGCCGCGTTTGCTGGCGGCGATGGCGTGGATTTCGTCGACGATCACCGTGCGGATGCTGGCGAGCATCTGTCGGCCGGAGTCCGAGCCCAGCAGCACATAGAGCGATTCCGGGGTGGTGACCAGAATGTGCGGCGGGTGCTTGCGCATCAGGGCGCGGTCTTTCTGCGGGGTGTCACCGGTACGCACGGCGGTGCGGATCGCCAGCGGCGGCAGGCCCAGCCGTTGCAGGTGCTCGGTGATGCCGGCCAGCGGGGTTTGCAGGTTGATCTGGATGTCGTTGGACAAGGCCTTCAGCGGCGAGACGTACACCACCAGCGTCTGGTCCGGCAGTTGGCCGCCATTGGCCAGGCCTTGGTGGACCAGGTCGTCCAGCACCGCGAGAAAGGCCGTCAGGGTCTTGCCGGAGCCGGTGGGCGCGGCGATCAGCGTGGAGCGGCGCTGGCGAATCAGCGGCCACGCCTGGGCCTGGGCGGCGGTCACCGACGGGAACGTGCTGCGGAACCAGGCGCTGACGGCGGGGTGGAAACCGTGCAGGACCGTGTCCGTTGATTCAGGAAGGTTCATACCCAATTTATGCGGCCAGCCCCGGCAACTTGCAACCCCGCACTTTATAAGTGACGGTTGCGCTACAAACCCGCAAAATGCAACGATTCTGGCAAATGCCAACGGCATGGCTCACAAGCCTGTCGATAATAACCATCGTTCCAAACAGACCGGGCCTGCTCAATCTATGCGAATGCGCCTTATGTTACTGGGCGGCGGGAATGCCCTCGGGCAGGCGCTGATTCGCCTCGGTGCGGAGGAAGACATCGGTTTCCTCGCCCCGCGTCCGCCCCAAGACGGCTGGGATGCCGCGAGTCTCACGCAACTGCTCGACGACACCCGTCCCGATGCCTTGATCAATCTCGCCTATTACTTCGACTGGTTTCAGGCGGAGACGGTCAGCGAGACACGCCTGGCCGCACAGGAATATGCGATCGAGCGCCTGGCCGAACTGTGCCAGCACCACAGCATTACCTTGCTGCAACCGTCCAGCTACCGGGTGTTCGATGGCTCCCGCGCCACCGCCTACAGCGAAAAAGACGAACCCGTACCGTTAGGCCTGCGTGGCCAGGCCTTGTGGCGCATCGAGCAGAGCGTACGCGCCACCTGCCCGCAGCACGTGCTGTTGCGCTTTGGCTGGTTGCTGGATGACAGCGTCGACGGCACCCTCGGGCGCTTCCTGGCCCGCGCCGAAAAGCCTGATGAACTGTTGATGGCCGATGACCGCCGGGGCAACCCGACGCCGGTGGATGACGCCGCGCGGGTGATCATTTCGGTGCTCAAGCAACTCGATTGCGCCGCGCCGTTGTGGGGCACCTACCACTACGCCGGCCAAGAGGCGACCACTGCGCTGGCGCTGGGTCAGGCGATCCTCACCGAAGCGCGCAACTTCCACCCGCTGGCGGTGGAAGCCCCGACCGCCCAGGCCCACGCCGCCCGCCCGGATGCCGCCGACGAGCCGCAACACGCGGTGCTGGCGTGCAAGAAAATCCTCCACACCTTCGGTATCAAGCCGAGGGCCTGGCGGGCCGGGTTACCGGCGTTGCTCGACCGGTTTTACCGGCATAGCTGAAAACAACACAAAGCAAAATGTGGAAGCGGGGCTTATGTGGGAGCCGGGCTTGCCCGCGATGCAGGCAACTCGGTTTTTCAGTCTCACCGAGGTGATGCTATCGCAGGCAAGCCAGCTCCCACACAAGCCAGCTCCCACATTTGGATAGGCTGCGTTGCTTAGCGCCTGTTTAGAACTTGTAGCCAATCCCCACCATGTAAACCATCGGGTCCACATCCACGTTGACCTTGGCCCGAGTGCCCTGGCCCAGCGCGTTATTGTCCACAGTGGCCTTGGTGCTGATGTCGATGTAGCGCGCCTGGGCGTTGATCATCCACTTGTCGTTGATCATGTAGTCCGCACCGATCTGCGCGGCCCAGCCCCAGGAGTTTTCAGCCTTGAAGTTACTGAAGCCGGCCTCTTGGGCGCGACCGCCGACGTGTTCGTCGTAGATCCAGGTGTAGTTGATACCGGCGCCCACATACGGCTGGAACGCCGACTTGCTGTCCAGCGGGTAGTACACGACGCTCAGGGTCGGCGGCAGGTGTTTGAGCGAGCCGAGCTTGCCGTTGGCGGCGCCCAGGGCGGTGTTCTTGATCTTCACGTCGTGTTCGAACGGGGTGGCCGCCAGCAGTTCGATACCCCAGTGGCTGGTGAACATGTAGGCGAAGTTCAAGCCCAATTGAGTATCACTGCTCATGGTCGCCTTGCCGCCCAGGTTGGTCCCGGCCAGCGGGCCCTGGTCAACCTTGACGCTGCTGCTGTCGGCTTTCGGGTTGACGGTGATGGCACCGGCGCGAATCAGGATATCGCCCGCTTCGTGAGCGTGGGCAACGGGGACGACGAGGGCGAGCGCGACAAGCGACGCGCCGAGCAGGGACTTGTTCATGGGAGCTCCAAAGGACGTTATTAATTGCTTGTGTCCAATGGTAAAGATCGTAACGTTCGAGCTTTTGACTCAGCTCAATGAAAGCGCAATCACGGCTTATTCCTGCAACTCGTACACGTAGATCTTGTCGGCATCCATCTGGTAACCGGCATCGGCCAGTTCGCTGCTTGACGGTTTGACCTGCATCTGGCCTTCGATCCAGTACGGCTGGTACAGCTCGTCGAGCTTCACGCCAATCTCGCTTTTGACATGCACGATCTGGTTCGACGGCGGTGGCGGCACGTGGATGCACGCGCCGAAATACGGCACCAGCAGAAACTCCGTGGTGCGGCCTTCTTCGCTGACTTCCAGCGGCACGATATAGCCCGGCAGGCGAATGTGCTTACCGTCCAGGCTTTGCACGACTGGCGCGTTGGGCAGGTCTTGCTTGGCGGCCGGCGCAGACTCCACCGACAGCGCATCCGCCATGCCCGACAAGTCGTGCAACGGTTTCATGTTGGGAATTTCCGGTGGCGCGTCGGGCGGAATCATCTCCTGCCACGACAGGTCCTTGGGCTGCTCTTCAGCCCAGGCGGGCAGGGCCACCAGCAGTAACAGTGCAAGCACGACGCGACGCATCAACAGCTTCCTCATAAACGTATCGACAGGCCGTCGGCCAACGATTGCCGGTAGGCGCGCCAGGCCGGCACGCTGCCCATCAGCAGGGCTGCGACGAGAATACCGCCGAGCAGGGTCCATTCATATTCGCTCGGCAACGACAGCGGCAGGTCCAGGCCGTAGTTGGCCTGCAAATACCCGCGAGACGCGGCGATGCACACATACAACAGCCCGACGCCGGCGATCACGCCCGACAATGCCAGGGCGAACGCCTCGAAGATCAGCAAGGTCGCGATGTGCCAGGGCCGCGCGCCCACCGACCGCAGGATCGCCATTTCCCGGCGCCGCTCGTTGAGGCTGGTGAGGATCGCGGTGAGCATGCCGATCAAGCCGGTCAGCACCACGAACAGCGAGATCACGAACAGCGCCTTTTCGGCGGTGCCCATCATGCTCCACAGCTCTTGCAGCGCCACGCCCGGCAGGATCGCCAGCATCGGCTCGCCACGGAATTCGTTGATCTCCCGTTGCAGGGCGAAGGTGGAAATCTTGTTGTTCAGGCCGAGCATGAACGCGGTGATGGCTTGCGGCGTCAGGTCCATGTTGCGGGCCTGATCGGCGCTGATCCGGCCTTTGCCCTGGGCCGGTACGCCGTTGTGCCAGTCGATATGGATCGCTTCCATGCCGCCGAGGCTTATATGCAGCGTGCGGTCCACCGGGGTGCCGGTGCGCTTGAGAATGCCGACCACGGTGAACGGCTTGTCATCGTGCTTGACCAGGCTGACCACCGCCACGCCATGGGCCAATACCAGCTTGTCGCCGAGTTTGTAATGCAGGGCGTCGGCCACTTCTGCGCCGAGTACCACTTCGAACGGGTCGGTGGCGAAGGCGCGACCGCTGGCCAGTTCGAGGTTTTGCCGGCGGCCATATTGGTAGTGTTCGAAATAGGATTCGTTGGTGCCCATCACGCGGTAGCCGCGGTGGGAGTCGCCGAGGGAAATCGGGATCGCCCATTTCACCTGGGGGTTGGCGGCGAAGTGTTCGTAGCTGTCCCAGCGAATGTTGTTGGTGGCGTTGCCGATGCGGAACACCGAATACAGCAGCAAATTCACCGAGCCGGAGCGCGCGCCGACGATCAGGTCGGTGCCGCTGATGGTGCTGGCGAAGCTGGCGCGGGCTTCGGTGCGTACCCGTTCCACCGCCAGCAACAAGCACACCGACAGGGCGATGGCGAAGGCGGTGAGGATCGCGGTAAAGCGGCGGTTAGCCAGGCTGGCCATGGCTAGACGAAACAAATACATCTCAAACCTCTACGGGCGTGGCGGCGCGATTGAGTTCGGCCAGCGACAGGTTGCGGTCGAACAGCGGCGCCAGGCTCTGGTCATGGCTGACGAACAACAGGCTGGCGCCTGCTTCGCGGCATTCGGCGAACAGCAACTGAATGAAGGCTTCCCGGGCGTCGTAGTCCAGGGCTGAAGTCGGCTCGTCGGCGATCACCAGTTCCGGTTGGCCGATCAGCGCGCGGGCGGCGGCCACCCGTTGTTGCTGGCCGATGGACAGGGAATCGGCGCGGCGTTCCAGCAGGCTTTTGTCCTTGAGGCCCAGGTGGGCGAGCAAGGTCGCGGCGGCCTGGTCGACGCTGCCGTGGCGCTGGATCGCCCGTTGCGCCCGCAGCTTGGAGAAGTGACAGGGCAACTCGACGTTCTCGCGCACCGAAAGAAACGGCAGCAGGTTGAACTGCTGGAAGATGTAGCCGGTGTGGTCGACGCGAAAGCGGTCGCGGGCGCCGGCCGAGAGTTCGGTCAGCTCCTGGCCCAGCAGGCGAATGCTGCCGCGACTGGGCTTTTGCACACCGCCCAACAGGCCCAGCAAGGTGGTCTTGCCGCTGCCGCTGGGGCCTTTGAGGAACAGGGTTTCGCCCGGCTCCAGGCGAAACGTCGGGATGTCCAGCAACTGTGGGTGACCTGGCCAGTTGAAGCCCAGGTCAGACAGTTCGATAAGTGCTTGGGTCATAGGAAATCAGTGGTCTGGCTCGATTTGAATGATGACACCGATCAACTGTAGGAGCTGGCTTGCCTGCGATGGCATCACCGCGGTGTTTCTGGAGCACCGCGGTGTCTGCATCGCTGGCAAGCCAGCTCCTACAGAAGGGGGGTTACATCAGAATTTCAGCGTAGCTGCCTGCGCCGTCGCTTCTACACCCTGCTGGCCGCTCGGGCCAATGAGTTGTACCTGAATTTTCTGGGTGGCGGGGAAGGTCTTGAACACCTGGGTCAGGTCGAGGTTGCTCAACGCAGTCGGGGTGGCGCAGTTGAACTGGTAGTGGGCGTGGATTTCGCTGTGGTCGTGATGATGCTCGTGGGCGGCGGCACCTTTGCCATCGGTGGCGTGGTCGTCATCGTCGTCATGGTCGGCTTCAGGCTTGTCGCCGAACAGCGGGCTGTTCAGTTCCTGGGTGCTGATCACGCAACCGGCGGCCTTGGGCAGGCTGAACAGCACCAGCGGTTGCTCAAGTTGCTTGCGCGCAGCAGCGACCTTGGCCTTGTCGCCAGGCGTGGTGGCCAGATGTTCGAAGCCCACCAGGTTCATCGCCGGGCTGTCCAGCTCCAGCTCCAGGGCCTGGCCGTCGAGCACCGCATTGAGGCGGCCGACACCATGTTCGTGAGCACCCAGGCTGCCGTGCTCGTGATCATGATCGTGCTCGTCGGCAGCCTGGGCGATGGCCAGTGGCAACAGGGCAAAGGGCAAAGCGAGCAGCAAACGGCGCATGGTGGAGCTCCCGGATAAAGATGAAAGTTTTGTTATGTGATCTTATAACAATTTTGCGACGAGTTTGACCGCCTGCTTGGCGTAGCGCAAGACGCGTGGGAGCATGCTCGTCAGAAAAGTGCGGGAGTGAGTGCGATGTTGAGAATTCGTGGAACCGTCGGCGACCTGCCGGTGGACTTGACCCTGGAGCTGGATGACGGCGACTGGGCCCGGCTGGGCGCGCAGTTGCAGGCCAGCAAAACCCCGAGTGTCGAGCCTGTGGTGGCGCCGGCGGCGGGGAACCTGGACGAAAGCCTGTGGCAAGCCGCGCAGGACTTGCTGCGCAAGGCCGGCCAACTCAACGGGCTGGAACTGCTTGATCAACTGGAAGGATTGGCCGGCAGCGCCTCGGCGGGCAAGCGCCTGCTGGTGCGCCTGCGCCATAGCGCCAAGGTCAAGGTGGCCAGCGGCGGGGATACGCCGCTGTACAGCTGGATCGAGTAAGGGTCAGTACAACGCGGCGAACAGCTTGCGGCGGTAAACCGTGACAAGCGGGTGCTCGTTGCCGAGCAATTCGAACACCTGCAGCAGTGTTTTGTGGGGCAGGCCTTCGCTGTAGCTGCGGTTGCGGATGAACAGCTTGAGCAAGCCATCCAACGCGGCGTCGTATTGCTGGCGCGCCAGTTGCTGCACGGCCAGTTGATACGCCGCCTCGTCATCCTGCGGGTTTTGTGCGAGACGGGCTTTCAAGTCGGCAGCATCCGGCAGGTCGGCGGCCTGGCGCAGGAAGGTGATCTGCGCCTTGGCGCCGGCCAGTGCGGCCTTGTGATCATCGCTCTTGACCGCATCGAGCACGGTTTGCGCTTCGCCCAGCTCACCGCGTTCGGCCAGGCAGCGTGCGTACAGGATCAGCGCGGCGGCGTTGGTGTTGTCTTCGCCCAGCAAGGTCACCAGCACGGCTTCGGCGTCGGTGATACGGCCGTCGGCAAACAACGCCTGGGCCTGCTCCAGCGGATCAGCCGCAGCGGGTGGCGGCATCTGCACATGGGGCTCCAGCATCGCGCGCACGGCGGATTCGGGCTGCGCACCGGCAAACCCGTCCACTGGCTGGCCGTCCTTGAACAGCACCACCGTCGGCAGGCTACGAATGCCAAAGCGCGAGACCACGTCTGGCTCGGCGTCGCAATCGACCTTGGCCAGCAGCAACTCACCCTGATAACTCTCGGCAATCTTCGCGAGCATCGGCATCAACGCCTTGCACGGCGCGCACCACTCGGCCCAGAAATCCACCAGCACAGGTTTTTCGAAGGAATTCTGGATCACCGCCTGGTCGAACGTGGCGGTGGTGGCGTCGAAGATGTACGGCGTGGGCTCACTCATGGGGTATCTCGAAGAAAGCGGGGAATGGGGCAACTATAAGGGTTGGTGGGGTTGGCTGAAAGCGGGGCGGTCTCAGGATCGCTATCGCAGCCAAGCCAGCTCCCACATTGACTGCATTCCAAAGGTGGAACTCGGTCAATGTGGGAGCTGGCTTGCCTGCGATGGTCTCAACGGCGCCGCGAATGGTACAGGCTCACCTTGCGAAACTCCCAGGGCTCGGCCAGGTCGGGCAGTGTGAGGGCGTCGAGGATTTCCAGGCGCTGGTAGTCCGGGTGCTGGAAGTCCCGAACCCGGGAATCGGCGACCAGCGCTTCGCGGCCCCGGGTGAGGAACTGGTCCAGCAGCGGCAGGTTCGCCCGGTCGTACAGCACATCGGCGACCAGGATCAGGTCAAACCGGTCGGCTTCGGCGAAGAAGTCTTCTGAATAATCCAGTGTTACGCCGTTGAGTTCGGCATTCGCCCGGCAGGCGGCCAGGGCCAGCGGATCAAGGTCGCAAGCCACCACTTCCAGCGCGCCGGCTTTTACCGCGGCTATCCCGGCAACACCCGAGCCCGCGCCGAAATCCAGCACCCGCTTGCCCGCAACCCACTCGGGATTGGCCGCCAGGTATCGCGCCAGCGCCAAACCGCTGGCCCAGCAAAAGCTCCAGTACGGTGGCTCATGCAGGATGCGCCGGGTTTCTTCGGGGCTGAAGGCGCGGTCCATGTTGTCGGCGTCCAGCAGCCACAGCGACAACGCCGTGCCCGGCAGCGGGCAGGGCACCAGTTGGGCGTCGCCGATCAGTTCGCTGAGGGCGCGTTGCAGGTCCAGCGGTGGCGTCATGGTGCGGGAACGAGTTGCAGCGGGCCGGTGGTCTGGGTGATCGCTTGGGTGATGCGCACGGGCGGCAGGTGCAGGATCAACTGGCCGGACTGGCTGGCGCGGCCACGCAGTTCAACGCGTCCGCCTGCGGGGAAGGCTTCGGGGTTGAAGCGCAGGCGGAAGGCCAACGGCTTGTTGTTGCCGATCAGCACGCTGCTGGCGAGCAGTTGTTGCGGGCGCGAACGGTCGTCGATCACCAGCAGTGCCAGTTCAACTTCCGCACCGGCAGGTACGCCGTTCAATTGGCCGCTGACTTCACGCTGGAAGGCGGGCAACGGGCCCAGGTCTTCTTCCACGCCAGGGATTTTTTTCTCTTGCTGAGGGGCAGCAACGGGCGCGGCAGGTTTTGGGGTATGGCTGCTGCAGGCGACCAGGAAACCAAGCAACGTGAGCAAAACAAGTGGTCGTAACTGCATGTACGGCTCCAGAAAGGACAAAATCCGTGGCTTAAAAAATATGAAACATAATAGTCAGCCTATATACCGTAAAGGCTATGGCTTGTCTTGCCACGGGGATGCGCTACCATGGCCCTCCCATTTTTTGTTGCCTGCCACCATGCACTGTCCCTTCTGCGGTGCCAACGACACCAAGGTCATTGACTCGCGTCTGGTCGCCGAGGGCGAACAGGTGCGTCGCCGGCGTGAATGCCTGGCCTCTGGCTGCGGTGAACGTTTCACCACCTTCGAAACCGCCGAACTGGTATTGCCACGTCTGATCAAGACCGACGGCAGTCGCCAGCCTTTCGACGAAGAAAAACTGCGCGCCGGAATGCAGCGCGCCCTGGAAAAACGCCCGGTGAGTGTCGAGCGGCTGGAAGCGGCGCTGGTGCACATCAAGCACAAGCTGCGGGCTACCGGCGAGCGCGAAGTCAAATCCCTGGTCGTTGGAGAACTGGTGATGGCCGAGCTGCAAAAGCTCGACGAAGTCGCCTATATCCGTTTCGCCTCGGTGTATCGACGCTTCCAGGACCTCAACGAGTTCCGCGAAGAGATCGACCGCCTGGCCCGTGAGCCGGTAAAAGAATGAACCCACCTTCGGCAGAACAAGCGGTGCTCGACGCCCATTACATGGCCCGTGCCCTGGAATTGGCGCGCAAGGGCCTGTACACCACGCACCCCAACCCACGGGTTGGCTGCGTGATCGTGCGTGACGGGCAGGTTGTCGGCGAAGGCTGGCACGTGCGCACCGGCGAGCCCCATGCGGAAGTCCACGCCCTGCGGGCAGCGGGCGACAGGGCCCGGGGCGCCACCGCCTACGTGACCCTTGAACCGTGCAGCCACCACGGGCACACGCCACCATGCGCCGATGCACTGGTGAATGCCGGCTTGGCCCGTGTGGTCGCGGCGATGCAGGACCCGAACCCGGAAGTCGCCGGGCGTGGCATGCGCCGCCTGGCCCAGGCCGGGATCGAGACTTACAGCGGCTTGCTGGAGAATGAGGCGCGGGCGCTGAACCCGGGCTTCCTCAAGCGCATGGAACATGGCCTGCCGTTTGTGCGGGTCAAGTTGGCTATGAGCCTGGACGGTCGCACCGCGATGGCCAACGGCGAAAGCCAATGGATCACCGGCCCGGCCGCTCGTGCCGCTGTGCAGCGTTTGCGGGCCCAGGCCAGTGTGGTGCTGACCGGTGCCGACACGGTGCTGGCCGATGGCGCTCGCCTGACGGTGCGCGCCGCCGAACTGGGCCTGGACGAAGAGACCACCGCCCTGGCGATGTCCCGCCCGCCGTTGCGTGTATTGATCGACGGCCGCCTGCGGGTGCCGCTGAATGCGCCATTCTTCAAGGCCGGCCCTGCGCTGGTCATCACCTGCGTGACCCCGGACAACCAGTACCCCACCGGCCCCGAGTGCCTGGTGGTGCCGGGTGTCGACGGCCAGGTCGACCTGCGTTCCGCACTGGTGGCGCTGGCGGCCCGTGGCGTCAACGAAGTGTTGGTGGAAGCCGGCCCAAGCCTGGCCGGGGCCTTCGCCCAGCAAGGCCTGGTGGACGAGTACGTGATATTCGTCGCCGGCAAGTTCCTCGGCTCCGCTGCCCGGCCTTTGTTGGACTGGCCGCTTGAGAAACTGGCCGACGCCCCCCAACTCAAGATCACTGAAATGCGCGCTGTGGGCGACGACTGGCGAGTCACTGCCATTCCTGTGCCATCAGCGAGCGTATAATTCCCGGCCTGCGCCACGTCTTCAGGAGAACGGCATGTTCACCGGCATCATCGAATCCATCGGCAGCATCCGTGCAATGACCGCAAAAGGCGGCGACGTACGCCTGCTGGTTGAAACCGGCAAGCTCGACCTGAGCGACGTCAAACTGGGCGACAGCATCGCCGTCAGCGGTGTGTGCCTGACCGTCATCGAGTTGCCTGGCAACGGCTTTGCCGCCGATGTCAGCCGGGAAACCCTGGACTGCACCGCGATGAACGACCTCAAGAGCGGCAGCCCGGTGAACCTGGAAAAAGCCCTGACCCCGACCACCCGTCTCGGCGGGCACCTGGTCAGCGGCCACGTCGACGGTGTGGGCGAAGTCGTCGCCCGCAGCGAAAACGCGCGTGCCGTGGAATTCCGTATCCGCGCGCCCAAAGAGCTGGCCAAGTACATCGCCCACAAAGGCTCGATCACCGTCGACGGCACCAGCCTGACCGTGAACGCCGTGAATGGCGCCGAATTTGAACTGACCATCATTCCCCACACCCTGAGCGAAACCATCATGGCGTCGTACCAGCCAGGTCGCCGGGTGAACCTGGAAGTCGACTTGCTTGCCCGTTACCTGGAGCGCCTGTTGTTGGGCGATAAGGCCGCAGAGCCGACCGGGAGTAACATCACTGAAAGTTTTTTAGCCGCTAACGGCTACCTTAAATCCTGACCCAAGGGGGTGCCGCGTGGCGCTCAACAGCATCGAAGAACTGGTTGAAGACATCCGCCAAGGCAAGATGGTCATCCTCATGGATGACGAAGACCGCGAGAACGAAGGCGACCTGATCATGGCCGCCGAGTGCTGCCAGCCGGAACACATCAACTTCATGGCCAAGCACGCCCGTGGCCTGATCTGCATGCCGATGAGCCGCGAACGTTGCGAGCTGCTCAAGCTGCCGCTGATGGCACCGCGCAATGGTTCGGGGTTTGGCACCAAGTTCACCGTGTCCATCGAAGCCACTACCGGTGTGACCACCGGCATCTCCGCTGCTGACCGCGCCCGCACCGTACAAGCCGCCGCCGCGAAAGACGCCAAGGCTGAAGACATCGTCAGCCCGGGCCATATCTTCCCGCTGATGGCCCAGCCGGGTGGCACCCTGGCTCGCGCCGGCCACACCGAAGCTGCCTGCGACCTGGCGCGCATGGCCGGTTTCGAGCCGAGCGGGGTGATCTGCGAAGTGATGAACGACGACGGCACCATGTCCCGTCGCGCCGAACTGGAAGAATTTGCCGCGCTGCACAACATCAAGATCGGCACCATTGCCGACCTGATTCACTACCGGATGATCCACGAACGTACCGTTCAGCGGATTGCCGAGCAGCCCCTGGACAGCGAACTGGGCCAGTTCAACCTGGTGACCTATCGTGATTCCGTGGAAGGCGACGTGCACATGGCCCTGACCCTGGGCACCATCTGCGCTGAAGAGCCGACCCTGGTGCGAGTGCACAACATGGACCCGCTGCGCGACCTGCTGATGGTCAAGCAGCCGGGGCGCTGGAGCCTGCGGGCCGCTATGTCCGCGGTGTCCGAGGCTGGCAGCGGTGTTGTATTGCTGCTGGGGCATCCGCTGGATGGCGACGTGTTGCTGGCGCATATCCGCGAAACTGCCGACCATGCGCCGGTGAAAAAACCGACCACCTACAGCATCGTCGGTGCCGGTTCGCAGATCCTGCGGGACCTGGGCGTGCGCAAAATGCGCCTGATGAGTGCGCCAATGAAATTTAATGCCATATCCGGTTTCGACCTGGAAGTAGTAGAATACGTGCCCTCCGAATAAAGGCCGGCGTTGTTTACCCCTTGTTCGCGGTTCAAATATCACTGAGGGGCGCGCACCAAGCGCGTCCCGGCTCTTTAAGAGATTTGTCGAATGACCCTGAAGACCATCGAAGGTACCTTCATCGCCCCCAAAGGCCGCTATGCCCTGGTGGTTGGCCGCTTCAACAGCTTCGTGGTTGAAAGCCTGGTAAGCGGTGCCGTGGATGCCCTGGTTCGCCACGGTGTGAGCGAAAGCGACATCACTATCATCCGCGCTCCTGGCGCCTTCGAAATTCCACTGGTTGCGCAGAAAGTTGCACAGCAGGGTGAATACGCGGCGATCATCGCCCTGGGCGCGGTCATTCGTGGCGGTACTCCGCACTTCGAATACGTGGCTGGCGAATGCACCAAGGGCCTGGCCCAGGTGTCCATGGAGTTCGGCGTGCCGGTTGCCTTTGGCGTGCTGACCGTTGATTCCATCGAGCAAGCCATCGAACGTTCCGGCACCAAGGCCGGTAACAAAGGTGCTGAAGCTGCCCTGTCCGCCCTGGAAATGGTCAGCCTGCTGGCACAGTTGGAGGCCAAGTGATTAGCGACGACAGCGATCAGTTCAACCCCCAGGACCCGCGCCCGGCAGACGCCGGCAAGCCCTCGAAAAGCGAAAAGCGTCGTGCGGCCCGCCAGCTGGCGACCCAGGCCCTGTACCAGCGCCACATGGCTAAAACCTCGCTGAACGAAATCGAGGCGCAGTTTCGCGTCGACAACGATTTCAGCGCGGCCGATGCCAGCTACTTCCACGACATCCTTCACGGCGTTCCGGCCAACCTGGCGGAGATCGACGCTGCACTGACGCCGTGCCTGGACCTGGCGATCGAAGAGCTGGACCCGGTGGAACTGGCCGTATTGCGCCTGTCCACCTGGGAACTGCTCAAGCGCGTCGACGTGCCGTACCGCGTGGTGATCAACGAAGGGATCGAACTGGCGAAAGTCTACGGTTCCACCGACGGTCACAAGTTCGTCAATGGCGTGCTCGACAAGCTGGCCCCGCGCCTGCGTGAAGCCGAAGTGAAGGCGTACAAGCGCTAACTGGCGCTTGCTGACGCAATGGGCGAGTTTGAGCTGATCCGCAACTACTTCGCCGCCGCGCCTTGTGCGCAGGGCGGTGCAGGCATTGCACTGGGGATTGGCGACGACTGCGCCTTGCTGGCGGTTCCCCCCGGGGAACAGCTGGCGATTTCTACCGATACCCTGGTGGCCGGCGTGCATTTTGCCGACCCCTGCGACCCGTTCCTGCTCGGCCAGCGCTCGCTGGCGGTGGCAGTCAGCGACCTGGCGGCCATGGGCGCCAACCCCCTCGCGTTTACCCTTGCCCTTACCACCCCGACGGTTGATGCCGATTGGCTGCAACGCTATGCCCAGGGTTTGAACGCCATGGCCCAGGGTTGTGGCGTGGTGTTGGTGGGCGGCGACACCACCCGTGGGCCGCTGAGCCTGACCATGACCGTGTTTGGCCGGGTGCCGGCGGGCCAGGCCTTGACCCGTAGCGGTGCGCGGCCTGGCGATTTGCTGTGTGTGGGCGGAGAGTTGGGCAACGCCGCCGGTGCATTGCCGCTGGTGCTGGGGCAGCGCACGGCAGAGGCGGCGATCGCCGAGCCGCTGCTGGCCCATTACTGGTCGCCGCAACCGCAGTTGGCGCTGGGCTTGGCGCTGCGAGGCAAGGCCACGTCTGCCATGGATATTTCCGACGGCCTTCTGGCTGATTGCGGGCATATCGCCAAGGCGTCGGCTGTCAGCTTGTTGATCGAGCAGCAAAAGCTGCCGTTGTCGGCGGCCTTGCTGGCGTTCGTCGGTGAGGCGGATGCCCGTGTGGCCGCGGTGAGCGGTGGTGATGACTACGTATTGGCGTTCACGTTGCCGCCCGCCGAACTGGCGCCGCTGTTGGCTGCCGGTGTGCCAGTGCATGTGATCGGCCGGGTCAAGGCGGGGCAGGGCGTTACCCTGCTGGATGCGTCTGGGCAGGACATCACGCCGGTCATTCGTGGCTATCAACATTTCTGAAAGGCATAGAACCAAGCTGAAGGCCAATCGAACCTATTGATCTTTATCAGCGATAATTCAGCTTAAGCGTCTGTAGGAACCTACTGTTACAATCCCACCCCTGTGAAATCTGAAATCAGGAGCACAAGGTGCCCGTCGTTTTCGTCGCTGCTTCCAAGCTGCCAACCCCTTTTGCCACGTTCACCATGAATGGCTTTCTTGAAGAAGCCACCGGGCGCGAACACGTTGTTCTCAGCCTCGGTGACGTGGCGGACGGCGCCCCGGTGCTCGGCCGTGTGCACTCCGAATGCCTGACCGGCGACGCCCTGTTCAGCCAGCGCTGTGACTGTGGCTCGCAACTGGAAGCTGCCATGCAAGCCATCGCCCGCGAAGGCCGTGGCGTGTTGCTGTACCTGCGTCAGGAAGGCCGTGGCATTGGCCTGCTGAACAAGATCCGCGCCTACGAGCTGCAAGATGGCGGCGCCGACACTGTAGAAGCCAACGAGCGCCTGGGTTTTGCTGCTGACCAGCGCGACTACGCCATCTGCCTGCCGATGCTCCAGCACCTGGGCGTCAAATCCCTGCGCCTGATGACCAACAACCCGCGCAAGGTCAAAGCCTTGACCGACATGGGCATCACCGTCGCCGAGCGCGTGCCGCTGCACACCGGCCACAATCCGCACAACAAACTGTATCTCGCCACCAAGGCCAGCAAGCTCGACCACATGATGGGCAACGAGCACCAGGGCGAGGTCGACCGGGCGTGACGCGCGGCCAGGTCAAGCGGCGACTGTCATTTAACTGGTGGCAATACCTGGCGTTGGCGCTGGCCCCGTTGTTTGTGATCAACCTGGTGTTTGGCAAGGCCGAGCCCTTGCTGCCGGTGCTGGCGATGCCGTTTTTTATCGCAGGCGTAGCCTCGATGTTTGTCAGCCTGCGGTACTTCCATGGCTATAAACACGCGCTGATCGCCACCGGCAAAGCCCTCGATACCCCCGAAGAACCGGCTGCCTGGATCACCCTCGCGGCCCGTCGGCGCGTGGCGTTGCTGGTGGCCGCGCTGCCGGCCTGGGTCGGCGCGCTGGCGGTGTTTGTCGGGCTGGAAGCGGTGCCGCTGTTTCTGCTGGCGCTGTCGACCCTGGTGCTGTTCTACCTCTACCGCATCCCGCGTCAGTTGGGTTGATGCGCGCCTGGCTGGCGGTGTGGCTGCTGGTCGTCGCGGCCCAGGCAGCGGCGGTCGAGCGGGTTGTGAGCCTTGCACCGTCCTTGTCTGAAATCGTCGTTGAACTGGGCGCCGCCGATTTGCTGGTGGGCGTGCTGGATGGCGGCGAGCGGCCACCGGCGTTGGCTAAGGTGCCGTCGGTAGGCAATTACGGGCAGTTGGACATGGAACGGCTGCTCAGCCTCAAGC
Source organism: Pseudomonas sp. BIGb0558 (assembly GCF_024807515.1). Taxonomy (NCBI): domain Bacteria; kingdom Pseudomonadati; phylum Pseudomonadota; class Gammaproteobacteria; order Pseudomonadales; family Pseudomonadaceae; genus Pseudomonas; species Pseudomonas sp. BIGb0558. Next base: position 133,515 of record NZ_JANUEW010000007.1, on the reverse strand, counting down.
CGGATTTGATCCTGCTGTGGCCCGGCAGCGTCGGCCCGGCCCAGCGTGAACAGCTTCAACGCCTGAACATCCCGGTGTTTGTCGCCGAACCCCACAGCCTCGAACAACTCACCTCACAGGTCGAAACCATTGCCCGGCAACTCGGGCGGGCGGAGGCTGGCCGGCAATTGGCCGCGCAGCTGCGTCAGCGCTTGGCCGAGTTGCGCTTGCGCTATCACCGGGCCGAGCCGTTGCGCGTGTTTTATCAGGTGTGGAACCAGCCGCTGTACACCGTGGGCGGCGGGCAGATCATCAGCGATGCGCTGGATGTGTGCGGCGCGCGCAATGTGTTCGACGACCTCAAGTTGCCCGCGCCGCAGGTCAGCATCGAGTCGGTGCTGCAGCGCAATCCCGAGGTGATTCTGGCGGGCGATCAAGCGCAGCTGGATGCCTGGAAGGCCTGGCCCCAGGTGGCGGCGGTGGCTGGCGGGCGTTTGCTGCTGGTGCCTGACAAGGGCCTGGAACGGCCCAGCGGGCAGATGCTGGAGGCGGTGGCGCGGTTGTGTCAGGTGATTGCACCGGGGCTGTGAGACCGCTATCGCAGGCAAGCCAGCTCCCACATTTGACCGAGTCGTCTGGATAAACACGGTCCCCTGTGGGAGCCGGGCTTGCCCGCGATGAGGCCGGTGTAGACGACTTGGATTTACGGCGTCCAGGTCACCCCGAACATCAACGCCCGGCCTTCTTCCCGATAGCCATATTGCTGGCCTTGGTACTGATACAGCGCCCGGCTGTAGTCTTTGTTCAGCAGGTTATCGAGCTTCATTTCCAGGGTGATCTCGTGATTCACCGCCCAACTGCCCCGTAGACCGAGCAACCCATACCCGCCCAGGCGTTGCTGGTTCGCCGGATCGTCATAGCTGCTGCTCACCGCCTGCCAACTGGCGCCGACGCCGAACTGGTCGAATTGGCGGTCCAGGTCCAGGCTCACGGTGCGCCGGGCCCGACGCGCCAGTGTGCGCCCAGTGTCGCGGTCCCGTGGATCGATCAGTGCGATGCCCAGGCTGCTTTGCCAACCGAACAGTTCTTGCTTGAGCGCCGCTTCGAAGCCGTTGATACGTGCTGAACTGACGTTTTGCGGGCCGCCACTGGCGAACACGATCGCGTCCTGAATGTCGGTGCGGTACAGCGAGGCTTCGAGCCGGCTGGCGTCGCTGAGTTGGCTGCGCCACTGTACTTCGTAGCTTTTCGAGGTTTCGGGTTTCAGGTTCGGGTTACTGTTTTTGAAGCCGAATTCGTCCGGGTAGTAAAGGTCGTTGAACGTCGGTGCCCGGAAGCCTTCGCTGTAGCTCAGTAGCAAATCATTATCCGGGTTCAACGGCAGAGTGAATGTGCCGCTCCAGCTATTGTGGCCGCCGAATTGCTGGTTCTCGTCGCGGCGCAGTCCCAGTTCCGTGGAGAAGGATTGCGCCTGGAAACGGTGCTGGATAAACGCCGCGCGGTTCCAGCGACTGTCTTCGGCGAACGCTGTGCTGCTGTTGACCTGGTCCTGGTACCAGTCGCCGCCCAGGATCAGGCTGTTCTGGTCGTTCAGCGTCAGGTCGTTCTGCCAGTTCAGCGAGTTGCGGTAGGTGTTGAACACGCTGCGTTCGATGCTGAGCTTGTCCAGGGTCTGTTCGCGGTTTTCGCTGTGGCCCGCTTCCAGCCGCGATTTCCACACGTCATTGATGCGGGCGTCGACGTAGGTGCTGACGCTGCTCACGGTGAAGTCGGTGTAGGGCTTTTGCGGGGAGAACGAGTTGTCGAATTCACTTTTGCCGCGGTTATCCAGCACGTTCACGCCTGCTTCGATGTCATCGTTGAAGGCATGGCTCAGGCTGAAACTGATGGCCTGGTTGCGATAGGCATCATGGTCGCGGTCGCTGGGGTACGAGGTGCGCGTACGATTGATCCCGGCCGTGTCATCCAGGCTGGCGCCCAGGTTGAAGCGGGTTTGCTCGTCGCCGCCGGACAGGCCCAGGCTGCGTTCCCACGTCTGGTTGCTGCCGAATCCCACATGCAGCCGGGGTTGCACGCCGGACTCGGTATTGCGCCGGGTGAAGATCTGGATCACCCCGCCAATCGCATCGCTGCCGTAGATCACCGAGCGCGAACCGCGCAGCACTTCCACGCGCTCAACCTGCTGGATATTCAGGTATTGCAGGTTGCTGGTGCCGCTGGTGGAACTGCTGATGCGCTGGCCGTCCACCAGCACCAGACTCTGGGCGGTCGAAGTGCCGCGAATATAGACGTTCGTCTGGCTGCCGCGCCCTCCGCTTTGCGCCACCTGCACACCGGGCACGCGGCTGAGCAGGTCGCTCACGCTGGTGGGTTGCAGGCGGTCGATGTCATCGCGGGTGAAGACGGTGTTGGCGGCGCTGCTGTCGTTGCGCGCCTGGACCTGGCGGTTGGCGCTGATCACCACGTCGGGCAGCTTCAGGGCGTCGTCGCGTTCGAAGCTGTCGGCGAGCAGGTCGGTGGCGGGCAGTAACAGAAGGGGCAGGGCAAGGCGAAGGCGGATCATGGGCTGTCCGTAGCTTTTGAAGTTGGCATAGAACAAATGTGGGAGGGGCTTGTGTGGGAGCCGGGCTTGCCCGCGATGCAGGCACCTCGGTGTGTCAGTTACACCGAGGTGGGGCTATCGCAGGCAAGCCAGCTCCCACAGAAGCCAGCTCCCACATTTTTAATCGCGTTCCTACAGGCCCAGCAGGGTCATGCGCTGACGAACCGAAGCTTCAATCCCCGCTTCATCCAGCCCGCACTCAGCCAGCATCTGCGCCGGCTTGGCATGCTCGACATACACGTCCGGCAAGCCCAGGTGCAGCACCGACTTGAGGATGTTCTCCCGCGCCAGGAACTCACTGACTGCCGCACCGGCACCGCCCATGATGGCGTTTTCTTCGATGGTTACCAGCAGCTCATGGCTACCGGCGATCTCGCGCACCAACGCTTCGTCCAGCGGTTTGACGAAACGCATGTCCACCACGGTGGCGTCGAGCTTCTCGGCCACTTTCAAAGCTTCGGCCAGTTGTACGCCGAACACCAGCAAGGCAACGCCACTGCCCTGGCGACGAACGATGCCCTTGCCGATCTCGATAGGCTCAAGGTCCTTTTCGATCACCGCATTCGGGCCATTGCCGCGCGGATAACGCACGGCCGCCGGGCCGTTGTACAGGTGGCCGGTGCTGAGCATCTTGCGCAGTTCGTTCTCATCGCTCGGGGTCATCACCAGCATGCCGGGGATGCAACGCAGGTACGACAAATCGAAGCTGCCGGCGTGGGTCGGGCCGTCTTCGCCCACCAGGCCGGCACGGTCAATGGCGAACAACACGTCGAGGTTCTGCACCGCCACGTCATGAATCAGTTGGTCATAACCGCGCTGCAGGAAGGTGGAATAGATCGCTACCACCGGCTTGGCGCCTTCACAGGCCATGCCGGCAGCGAAGGTCACTGCGTGTTGTTCGGCGATGGCGACGTCGAAATAGCGCAGCGGGAAACGCTCGCTGAACGCCACCAGGTCGGAACCTTCCTTCATCGCCGGAGTGATGCCCACCAGGCGCGGGTCGACGGCGGCCATGTCGCACAGCCATTCGCCGAACACACCGGAATACTTCGGCCCGCTGGGCTTCTTCGGCGCGGCGGCCGGGGCGTCCAGGGCTTCAAGCTTGGTGATCGCGTGGTAACCAATCGGGTCGACTTCCGCCGGGGCGAAGCCTTTGCCTTTCTTGGTGACGATATGCAGGAACTGCGGGCCCTTGAGATCGCGCATGTTGCGCAGGGTGGCGATCAGGGTTGGCAGGTCGTGGCCATCGATAGGGCCGATGTAGTTCCAGCCCAGCTCTTCGAACAGGGTGCCGGGAACCAGCATGCCCTTGGCATATTCTTCGGTACGACGGGCAATTTCCCACGCGCCGGGCAGACGCGAGAGCACCTTCTTGCTGCCTTCACGCATGCTGGCGTAAGTACGGCTGGAGAGGATCTTTGCCAGGTAATTCGACAGGCCGCCGACATTGCGCGAGATCGACATGTCGTTGTCGTTGAGGATCACCAGCATGTTGGCGTCCACTTCCGGCGCATGGTTCAGCGCCTCGAAGGCCATGCCGGCGGTCAACGCGCCATCACCGATCACCGCAATCGCCTTGCGATCACTGTTCTGCAGGCGGGCGGCAATGGCCATGCCCAGCGCTGCACTGATGGAGGTGCTGGAGTGGCCGACGCCAAAGGTGTCGTACTCGCTCTCGGAGCGGCGCGGGAAGGCGGCGATGCCGTCCTTCTGGCGCAGGCTGGCCATGCGCTCGCGGCGTCCGGTGAGGATCTTGTGCGGATAGGCCTGATGACCCACGTCCCACACCAGCCGGTCGTCCGGGGTGTCGAACACGTAATGCAGCGCAATGGTCAGCTCGATGACGCCCAGGCCGGCACCGAAATGCCCACCGGTCTGGCCGACCGTGTAGAGCAATTCCAGGCGCAACTCATCGGCCAGGGTTTCCAGCTCGGCTTCACCCAGGCGGCGCAGGCCGGCCGGCGTGTTGGCGCGGTCCAGCAGGGGCGTGGCCGGGCGCTTGCGGGGAATCTCTTGGAACGTCGTGGGCATCAGGCGAATCGTTATAGGTATAGAAGAGGCGGCAGTTTACCTCAAGCATCGCAAACTGCCCACGCAGAGCGCCGAACTTGGCTGATATGCGGTGGAAAAGGCCAGTGCTGTCAGTGGCGGCGTTCGACGATATACCGCGCCAGATCACGCAGTGGCTCGGCAGCCGCGTCGAAAGGTCGCAGGGCATCGAGTGCCTGGTCCCGCAGTTCCAGGGCGTAGGCCTTGGCGGCTTCCAGGCCGAGCAGCGAAGGATAGGTCGGCTTGTCCCGTGCGATATCGGCACCCTGGCGCTTGCCGAGGGTCGCGGTATCACTTTCAACGTCGAGAATATCGTCCTGCACCTGGAACGCCAGGCCGATGGCCCGCGCGTAGGTCTGCAAGGCTGCCAGTTGTGCGGCGTCGGCACGGCCACTGGCCAGGGCGCCGAGGTGCACGGCGGCCTCGATCAGCGCACCGGTCTTGTGGCGGTGCATGTATTCCAGGGCTTGTTGATCGAGCTTGAGGCCGACCGAGCCCAGGTCAATCGCCTGGCCGCCTACCATCCCGGCCGGGCCTGCCGCTAATGCCAGCGCGGTGACCATACGCAAGCGGATCTCGGCGTTGACGCGGCTCAAGCGCGGGTCCAGCAGGGCGCTGAACGCCAGGCTTTGCAGGCCGTCACCGGCGAGAATCGCACAGGCTTCATCGAAGGCTTTATGGGTGGTGGGCTGTCCGCGACGCAGATCGTCGTCGTCCATCGCCGGCAAATCGTCGTGTACCAGGGAATAAGCGTGAATCAACTCCACCGCACAGGCGGCGCCGTTGGCTTCCTCCGCCTGGGCGCCGAGTGCTTCGCAGGCCGCGTAGGCGAGCAACGGGCGCACGCGCTTGCCGCCATTCATCACGCTGTAGCGCATGGCCTCATACAGGCGGGCCAATTCAGGAGTAGGCGCAACAAACAGCGGCTCCAGCGCAGCATTGACCCGGGCCTGGCTGCCGGCCTGATAAGCGTCGATCATTCAGGCTGTTCCGCATCGAAAGGTTCTTCGGCCAACTCCCCGTCGCGTTCCAGCAACACCTGGACCTTCTGCTCCGCCTGCGCCAGGGCGCTCTGGCAGTCACGGGTCAGGCCGATGCCTTGCTCGAATGCGGTCAACGAGTCTTCCAGCGACAACTCGCCGTTCTCCATACGCTCGACCAGCGCTTGCAGGTCGGCGAGGGATTGTTCGAAATCGAGTGCAACTTTTTTGCGGGCCATGGCGGCTATTCCGGTAGACGGTAAACCGGCGCGACACTAGCAGACATGGGGGATTGGGGCAAATGAGTGGGGGGAATTGCCTTGTAAATCAGTCACCTTGGGTGTTGATTTGGTAACGGGTGCTGCGCCCGCCGCCGGGTAACCGAACCAGGCAGTTTTTTTCCAGAAGATCGGCCAGGTGTCGAGTCGCCGTGGCCTTGGACACTTCGGCCACGGCCTGATACTGGGCGGCGCTGATCCCGTGCTCAAAGCTCTTGTCGCCGCCGTCGAGCAAGCGATTCAAGACTTTGGTCTGTTCAGCGCTGAGTGCGTGGTCCCGATGCCGTTGCCAGAAGCGACTTTTGCCCAGCACCCGGTCAATCCGCGCCATGGCCTGCTGCAGGCTACGAAGCAGGGTTTGCAGGAACCACTCAAACCAATCGGTCACATCCAGCGTGGCTTTTTGACCGGTTTCCAGTGCGCCGTAATAGCCCGCCCGGTCTTCAAGGATGCTCGCCGACATCGCGTAGAAGCGGATGGCCTGGTTCTCTGCCTGGGCGAGCGCGAGGTCAGTAATCGCCCGCGTCAGACGACCGTTGCCATCATCGAAGGGGTGCAGTGTGACGAACCAGAAATGCGCCATGCCTGCGCGCAGCAATGGGTCGAGGGCCGCATGATTCCGGCTGGCTTCAAACCATTCGATGAAATCGCCCAGAGACTGCTCCAGCCCTTGGCGAAGTGGCGCCTCGAAATGCACAGTGGGCCGGTCCAGTCGTCCCGACACAACCTGCATCGGCTCATCGCCCCTTAGCGCGCCTACGTTCAAGGCGTGCGTGGAAAAGCGGGCTTCCTCGGCGGGAAACAACCATCGATGCCAGTTAAATAGACGGGTTAGGGTAAACGGCTGAGCAAACTGTTGTGTGGCGTCCACCATCAAGTCCGCCAGGCCCTCGCTGCGCCGGCTCACGGAGCCATCCTGCAATTGCTCAAGGCCCAGGCGGCGGGCCAGGGAAGATCGTACCGAGCCGACGTTGAGTTGCTCACCCTCGATTGCCGAGGACGTCAGGATATTTTGCAGCAAGGCATCCAGTTCATTCTCCGAACTCTGCGCCTGGCTGACCGAACCGAGCATGCCCAGCAACTTTCCCTGCGCCTGTGTGCACTCACGCAACAAGGCTGCAAGGCGCTCTGGTTGCCAGTGAAAGTGCGGCCAGTCAGGTTGCTGCCAGATCCAGTTCGGGTGATCCATGGCGGTGTGCTCGGTGGGTGAGCCGAATAGAAGGCTTATTCGGCTCATCGTCCAGTCAGCCGCGCACGATCAAGATGCGACGGGTGAGGGCTGTGGTGCGCAGTTTTTGGGTGCTGATCAGCGCGTCCAGGGCACTGTCGACCTGATTCAGATTGAAGCTGGCGTTGATGGTGCGTTGTCCGACTTTATCGTCGAGCCAGATCACGTGGCCACCTTGATAGCGCACCAACTCCTCAAGCACCTCGCGCAAGGGTGCGTCTCGCACGCTCAGCAGCCCTTTGCGCCAGGCCAGCAGGCGTTCGGCGTCGACGGCTTGGGGGGCTTGCACATATCCGCTCACCACGCGCAACTGTTCGCCCGGCTGCAGCGTTTGGTGTTGCCCGGAGGCGGCTACTTCAACACTGCCGCGCAACAGAATGACCTCGTCGGATTTGTCGTTATGTGCGATGGAAAACTCGGTGCCCAGCGCCCGAACCCGAGTGCCGCCGGCTTGCACAATAAATGGTCGGTCGTCGTGGCTGACTTGCAGGTACACACGGCCTCTTCGCAGATTTACCCGGCGCTCATCTGAGGTGAGGTCGATATCGAGCGCGCTGTCGCTGTCCAGATGCAGGTGTGAACCGTCGGCCAGGGTGATGTCCTGTTGTTGCCCGATGCGGGTGGTGTAGTCACTGCCCCAACTGCTGATCGGCGGGGTGCCCAGCCATATCGCGCCGGCGGCGAGTATCAGGCAGGCAGCGGTGGCGTAGGTCTGGCGTCGGGAAATCGGCTGACGGCGATCTGGTTTGTGTGCTGCTCGGGAGGGGCGATCCAGCAACTGCCAAAGCGTCTCGGCGTTTTGGTAGGCGTGGGCATTCAGCGGGTCTTCGCGCCACAGGGCAAACGTATTCAGCTCCTGAAACGTCAGGTTTTCCCCGCGCAGACGGGTAAACCAGTCCAGGGCTTGCTGGTCACGTTCGGACGGCGAAGGGGTGGGTTGATCGTTCATCGGGACTCGGTTGCTTGCAGGGCTGCGGTGCAATGGGCCATGGCCTTGTTCAAATGTCGCTCCACCGCCCGGGCATCAATATTCAGACGGACGGCAATCTCCTTGTAGCTTAATTGCTCAACCCGGGCCAGCAGAAACACTTCGCGAGTCGGCGAGGGCCGCCCGTCGATCAGGCGTTGCAGGTGTTCCAGAGTATTGCCGGCGATTGCACTGTTCTGCGGGTCAGCGTCGCCGGTCAGGGTTTGCAATTCATGGTCATCGTTGATGCCACGCACGCGATTGCGCCGGGCGTGGTCGATGCTCAGGTTATTGGCGATGCGGTAGAGAAAAGCGCGTACGTTGCCCATCTTGGCGACTTCGCTGTTCATCAGCCGGATGAAAGCGTCTTGCAACAGGTCGTTGGCGGTTTCACGGCAGTTTACCCGGCGGGTCAGGTAGGCCAGGAGTTCGCCGCGGTGCTGGCGGTAGAGCGAGCCGAGGTTGCGGTTGCCAGGGGAATCGGGCATGGCGGCGCTTTTGGGGGAGTGGTTGAGGTGGGGATGGTATAGGGGATGAGAATTTGTCGTAAGAATGAGGAGTTGTCTGAGCGGCTGTTTGTTCTGCAGATCTTTAATGTTTGGATGTTGGTGTTTCAGAAAAAGAAGAATATACCTGTGTTGTTTTTCAACGCGGTATTAGTGAGTTTTATAAGCTTTTTTAATAGCTCGGGATTCTCAGGGATTGCAGCGCTCATTAGGATGGCGAGCGTATTCGTCAGATCGTTTGCACCCTGAATGCTTTCATCTTCATAATCGTCAATTATTTTTCCAAGCTTTGAGTTTATATCCACAATTATTCCTGATTTTGTTAGTTGTTGGTGTTCTGCTTCGCTCAGGTGCAGTTGTTCTAGTTTGCTCTCAGGGCATACGTCTAAGTCGAGAAGTTTTAAGGCTTCTTGGGTCAGGGGGACGGTTATCAGCTTCATTCAAAAGATTTCATTTGGAAGTGAGTGACTTGTAGTGTTAACTGTTTGCTGTGTATCTAGTTGCTTGATCGCAGTTTTTGGTGTTCCAGTATAGGGCTGATTGAACTTAAATGTACCCTTGGGGTGGAGTTGGATGAGAATCTAGTGGTTCTGCGTTGATCGGCAGTGGGTTTTAGCTTACAGATTTGTTGGGTAGAAGTAGATGGCGGCTGTTGTCAAATGCACATGGGCTGGTTTTTGTTTGGGAGCCTTGTTTAGCTCAATAAGGGCGATGGAGCCATTAATACGTATAGCTGCGTGTTCGTCATCCATTGATATCAGTTCGGCTGTTACGTATGTTCTACCCGCTGCTGAGTAAATCTGATCAACGTTTTTGGACGATGGTTTGATATTTTTGCCCCAGCAAAAAATATCATCCAGACTAACCTCAACCTCGCATTCCTTTCCGATTTCTGGACACGTTCCCACCCATAAGGCTACTCCGTTGCCGACAAGTGAGTGAAAACTAACCTCTAAAACGTCGCCTTTCGAAACTACATTAGTTATTTTTACTAGCATATTTTTCCTTCAGTGAGTATGTTTATTTGATCGTGCTTTATACGTATTAAGCGTCAGCTATACTAGGCTATAAGTAAAGCTGTCACTTATTCAGGGTTTCATCGGTCGGCTTCCAGAACTCAAGGTCTTGCATATGACGTTCCAAGTCATCCATGTCGTCTTCCCCCAAGGTAGTATCAAAGCCTTCGCATATTAACCTTCGGACCTTTGCCAGGCGGCCAGTGATGCCGAAGTTGTCTATGAATTTAGTGGTGGCATCTTGGTATTCATTTTGCGGTTTTCCGATATAGTATGTTCCCATTTTTCGCAATGAAACTAGCATGAATTCGATTTCTTTTAATGCTTCTAAAGCGTTTTTTCCGGATATGGTTATTTCTTTGTTTTGTTTTAACATATTATTTTCTCTTTACAAATTTAGGGTTAATTAGTTTTAGGTTTCCTTCGACGGTTAGCTCCAAGTAACCATAGCGCGGATTTTTCAGCCATTCCAGCATGTGTTTCGGAGCATCTGTCTCTACATAGTCTCGTCCTCGACTCAAGTCAACCTGATAGCGGTCTTGGACGTCGGCAGCACTTAGAACCTTATTTTTTGCTGGTTCCATGTAAACACGATTGTTGTCATGCGCGAAAATCTCTCCTGCTTGTTCTATTCCGGTTAATCCTTTTCTGTTGGTGTAGTGCCTAACCCTGACAGTTTGTTCTTTTTTTACGGCTGCGCTTGGCGAGCGTGGGGAGTTGTGATTGACGCTTGCACTGCTTGCTGGATTTCCGACCTTGACGTCCGGTTTACAACCATCCGCAGCCGGACAGGTATTCAACCCCAACGGATCCACCCACCCCGTCGGGTTGGGCACGTACTGGTATCCGTTCAGCCCACCCGCCAGTTTCACGGGATCAGGCGTCAGATAGCGACCAACGTCCGGATTGTAGTAGCGATGGCGGTTGTAGTGCAGGCCGCTTTCGGGGTCGAAGTATTGGCCCTGGAAGCGCAACGGGTTGGTGACGGTGTTGACGTCCAGCTTCGCGAGTTGGCCGTAGGCGCGGTAGTGGGCGGACCAAACGATTTCGCCGTCTGGCGCGGTGAGTTCTTGTGGGGTGCCAAGGTGGTCGAGTTGGTAGTGGAAGGGTTTTGCGTCTTCCGGGCCGTAGCCTTTCAGCAGCGCTAGCGGGCGGAAGCTGTTGGGTTCGTAGAGATAGCTCTGGTGATGATCGGCGCTGTGTTCGGCGATCAGCGTGTCGCCTTGCCAAAAAAACTCGGTGGTTTGGCCTTTTATCGTTTTGGTGATGCGCCGACCGAACGGGTCGTAGCGGTAGCTGGCCTGTGTGCCGTCCGGTTGGATGACACTGATCAGTCGATGCTGGCAGTCGTAGCGGTACTCGGTGACCAGTTGCTGGGCTCGGCCCCGACGTTCGCGCAGGAGGTTGCCGAAGGCGTCGTAGTCGTAATGACGGTCGCCTTGCATCAGCAGGCGGTTGCCTTTGATCACACTCGGGCCTACGCGGTCCTGCATTAGCAGGTTGCCCGCTGGGTCGTGGACGAAACGCTCTTGCAGGTCGTGCGAGTGGTCGGCGCGGGTCAGGCGGTCGAGCGGGTCGTAGTGGTAATCGTGCTGGCCTTTGCGGGTGTCGAGGATGCGGGTCAGGTTGCCGCGTTTGTCGTAGTCGTATTGGCGGCGTTGGTGGCGTTGTTCCTGTTGGGTGATGGCGTGGGCGTGCAGCCGGCCCTGGTCGTCGTAGTGGTAGTGACTTAGGAGCTGGCCTTGCTGGCGCTGGTGTTCGCGGCCGGACTTGAACAGGTGCGAGGTGAGCGGGTTGCCATTCAGCGCGATGGTGGCAAGGTCGCCGCCTTTGTCGTGGTGGAAGGCCACGCGGTTGTTATCGGGCAGGCGCAGATAGTTGAGCTGACCGCATTCGTCATAGCCATAGCGCAAGGTGCCCCAGCCCTGATGTTCGGCGGTGAGGCGGTTTTGCAGGTCGTATTCGTAGTGGAGCGGCCAGTGGCCGTCGTCGACACTGAGGAGATTGCCGAGGCGATCGTAGGTGTAATCGACAATGCTGCGGTCGGGCAGGGTTTTTCGTACAAGGCGACCGGCGCTGTCTCGCTGATAGCCAGTAACCAGCTGACTACCATCGTCGCCATATTCGGTCTTTTCCAGCAGATGCCCGGCGAGGTCATAAACGTAGGCGGTACGTCGGCCATCAAAGCCGGTTTCCTGCTGGATCAGGCCGTTGGCGTGATAGTCGAGCCGATAGGTTTCGCCAACCTCGTTTTCAATCTCGGTCAGTAACAACCGGACATTGTCGTAACGGTATTTGAGCTGCGTACCGTCGGGGTTGATCCGACGGCTGATCAGGTGCAGGCCGTCGGCATATTCGTAGCGGGTAACCCGACCCAGTTCATCGCGCTCGGCAGTGATTTTTCCGTACGGGTTGTAGCTGAATTCGCGAGTGGCGCCGCCCGGCTGAATCACCTTCAGCAAACGACCTACGGCGTCCCACTGATACTGGGTCAGCGCACCGTGCTCATCCACACAGGCCACCTGCCGGCCCAGGTCGTTATAGCGATAACGCCGTACACCGCCATTCGCCAGCTTCTCCTCGATAAGCTGGCCACGTTCGTTCCAGATAAAGCGCTGACTGCTGTTGTCCGGGTGCCAGACGCCGCTGAGCTTGCCGTGTTTGGTGTAGGTGTATTCGGTGTAGTTACCGCCCGGATCGGTCTTGCGGGTGATATCGCCCTGGTCATTACGCTGGTATTTCCAGACCGCGTCGCCGCGACGTACTACGCGAACGAACCCGTTGTCATGCTCGTAGGACGTGGGCGCATCGTCCCCGGGAAACAGCGCAATCAACCGACCGGCGTCGTCGTACTGATACGCCGTCACCGACCCCAGCGGATCCTGCTCGACCGTCAGCCGGCCTTTTTCATCGTAGGATTTGAAGTGCTCGGCGCCGTCTGGATCAATCCGCTGCACCAGCCGTGCGCGCTGGTCGTGGACGTAGACTTCCTGGCTGCCATCGGCGTTGTGCACGGTGACGCTGCCGTTGTCATCCCACACATACCGCGTGTCCATTTGGGAAAAACTGGCCCAGTGCCGGACGCAGCGTGCAGCCTTGCCAGACCGTTCCCACTCCCAGAAGAAACTCGCCCCACCGGCCAGTTGCCGCTCCAGAATCACCTGCTGATCGTCGTACCGATAACGTTCGCTTTCGCCTACAGCGTTGGTCGCCTCAATCAACCGCCAGGCGTCGTCGTACGTGTAGGAAACAACGTTCTGCTCGGTAACCCAGTCCAGTTCCCGCTGCACCTGATAGTCGACGGCGACGATGTGTCCGCGGTCATACCGCAGCAATAACCCTTGACCGACGTGGTTATCAATCCGCTGAATCCGCCCGGAGTAGTCGCGGGAAATTCGCAGCCGGTTGTCATACGCGTCGCTGATCGACGTCAGTACACCGTCACGGAAGTGGTAGAAAAGGGACGCCTGAGCCAGCACCAACTCATCAGGCAAAGCGCCCAGATAAATCGCTGCTTCCGCCAGGCTATTGGTGATGGCCGGTCGCGCAGAAGAGGGCAGGGGAAACGTCGTGCTGCGGTTTTCGTGATCGGTCCAGATCACCGACTCGCCGCTAACCACCAACCGCTGAGCCAGCGAATGGCTCCAGCCAAACCCCAACCCGCAATCCACTTCCACCGCACTGCTGCGGTACAACCGCGTCCAGGCAAACGGCAACACACCATCCAACGAGCCGTCGGTGAGGGTCAGCAGTTCCTCACCGGTAACCATCGACACCGGGCAGCCATTGGTTGCGGTCTTGTCTGCCGGAGCGGCCGCATCACCGCCAGGGTTCTTCGCAGAGGAAGGCACATCATCAACATGCGCTTTCTCCCGAACCACGGTGTTCTGACGCGGCCCCCAGCGCATCTGCACACCACCCTTTTTCAACCCCTCAACGGCGCCCCGAACCGCTACTGTCTTGTACCGTCCCACTGTCCCCATAAAGCTCTGAAGAACACTGAATATGCCCTTCACAAACCGAATGGCCGCCTCAACAATCCGAGCGCCATACCTGAGCGCACGCGAGCTCAAATAAGCGATGCCCGCCGCCGGCAGAACAACCGTCAGCAAAGCCGCCACCAACAAATCGATCAGCAACGACACCACAAACCCGGCCACCGCCTCGGCCGTACTCCCTGCAACCTCACTTGGTGGTAACGCCGACAGCCAAATCATCGCCGTGCGCAACATCAGGTACAGCGCCGCCTCATCACTGGCCAGCAACATCGCCTGTTCCATGAGCTTTGGCGCAGTTTGGGCCAGCTCAATCAACTCGTTGGCTTTCGCCCCCAGGCTTTCAAACAACTGGCCCGGATCCTTGAAGATCTCCTGCACCTGCTTGATGGCGTCCCATACACCAGTAATCGCCGCCCAACTTCCCGCCAGCACGCCAGTGCCAATCGCGCTCGAAGTGGACCGTTCCCAATGCGGCTTGAAACCGTTCCATTGCTTGCGAAGCCAGCTTTCCAGGTCAGCGGTCAAACCGTCGTAAGACGAAAACAGCGCCTCGACCTGCTCGTCCGAAACACCGCCTTGCACCCGTATCCGGTAGCGCTTGCCGGCCACGCAGGGGTGAGAGCCTTTCCCCTGTTCATCGAGCATGACCACGGTAGCGCTGCCGTCATCCAGCCCAATCACCTCAATCGGGATACCTCCCAGCGGTACGTCATACACCGACTCAAACTTGCTCTCGATCTCCAGTAAGCCGCCCACCTCACAACGCACCACCGTCGAGAAATTGTCATCGGCCATGCTCACCGACTTGCTCGAGTCCCCCACCCGAATGACCCGATCCATCCCCAGCAATGACGGAAAATCTGCTGCATGACTGACCTTGTCCAACGCCTGCGAATACCAGGCGCCCACCTGCTGGCGATACACCGCCAGGCTCTGATGAAAGCCATCCAGTTCATGTTCGATATGGGCAATGTGGGACGAAGAAGCAGTCATCCGTGACGTCTCTGCAAAGGGGAGGCGTCGGAGTCTGCAACAGCAAAATGAGGGCTGGACGAGTGGTCCGGAAAATCAGATTGGGCTTACGAGGAGGGAGGTTTTTTCCGTGCCGAGCGGCTGCCCGGCACTACGTAAAACAGCGATTCAGCTCATTGACGGCAGTGGCGTTTTCAGTGGTGCGGTGCATTGGCCCTGAGCATCCTTGAGACTGGCCTCAAACTCGACCAACCCCCCGTGCATCTTCTGCAACGCCTCAATCTGCCGCACCAGCTCCTGCTTCTTGCTGGCGATCGCTTTGTCCGCAAGCTCCCAGGGCAATCCATCACCGTGATGTCCGCCCAGAATCGCCTGCAACTCCTTGAGCTTGAAACCCAACTGTTGAGCGCACTTGATGAACGTCAGCAGTTCGACGCTCTCTGCGGAGTAAATCCGATAACGCCCCTCCCGTTGCGGCGGCGGCAACAGGCCGATCGCCTCATAGTGACGAATCGCCTTGATCGTGGTGCCCGACAACTGCGCGGCTTTGCCGATGTACATGAAAAGTCCTTTTCCCAAAAAGTGCGCCGGCCTGTTTCAGCCACTGTTCCCGCTGCGCTGATGTGGAGCCCAGCACCGGCCCGAACTGCAATGTCTTGATCGGCTGGATGCCACAAAACGCCAGCGTCGTCTTGCGCATCTGATGCAGCGCGGGCATGCGGTAGAACCACCTGTAATACCATGGCGGCGTGTCGAGGGTCACCAGCAAATGCGCGGTTCTACCCTTCAGGAGTTTGTCGGGGAAGGCCTTGCCCTTGCGGTATTTGAAGGCGAAACCGGACAGGAAAATCCGGTCGATAAAACCCTTCATCAACCCCGGAATGCCGCCCCACCAGATGGGGAAAACAAACGTCAGATGATTGGCCCACAGGATGTCGGACTGGGCGCTGAGCAGGTCGGGTTCCAGAGTTTGGACCTGGCTGTAGCCGTTGTGCAGGATGGGGTCGAACGTCAGGTCGCCCAGGCGCAGGACGCGTACTTCGTGGCCGGCAGTTTTGGCCCGGGTGATGTAGGTGTCGGTAAGGGCAGAGCAGAAGCTGGTGCTCGAAGGATGGCCGAGGATGACCAGGATGCGTTGGCTCATGGTGGTGGAGTCCTGAAAGATAGGATTTCAGGGTGAGGTGTGACCTTAGGGGGAGAGTCAAGAAGTGGCAGTGATTGGGAATGGCCAGGAAGACTCATCCCTTTCATTTGCAGGACGTTTCCTAGAGAATTCCAAGCGCTTGCGCCAGCAAAATCCCGCGACTAGTCTGCGTTCCGTCACTGCATATTCAGTGGCCGGGTTTAGTCGCCCGGATAACGCTAGGCGCACAGCGCCATCTCAAAGCCAGGTATTTATTGCCTGCACTTTATGGTGGCTGTGCGCAGGGCACCTTCGGGTGCGCCGGTGCCTAGCGGCCGGTCGACTAACCTGCGTACAGCTGCCACCTTCTGATCGTTTAGTCGCGAGAAGTTAGTGGTTCAACTCACTGCTAGGAGTTCTACCATGGTCAAAGTTACCCCCGATCCACCCGCATTCCACAAAGCCTTACTCCGCGACACTGATGCCTCGCGCCGAGTGATTGATCGCTACCTCAAAGCGCCGGATGCGCAGCCTTCACCCAACCCGTTTACCGTTGATGACGAACTGAGTTTCGAAGATGCTTTGGCTCATGCTGCCGAGCTGTTGCATTGCGCCGTGGCGACCGCCCAGGCGTCGACCGAACCGCTGAATGGTTCGCAGCGCGCGGTGATGCATTTGGTGGAGATGTCGAAGGTGGTGGTGGATCGGGCGTTGGATTGTTTGCAGCCGAGGTGAGGATCCTAAGCCCACGCTGAGGTTACGATGCATTTGGTCAGCGATCTACTGACCAAATGCTCATCATCATGGCTCAGGGGCGGAAATCCCGGCAGACGATCGCCATGGATTAAAGCGGTCCCCTCAGGCGTATGGCTTGAAGTCATTGCTGTCGCGAGTGAGTAGCTGCATCAGTTTGGGATGAATGAAGAGCTTTTCCTTTCCAACCTGCACCTCTTGCAGAACGTCAATGGCGACTAGCTGCGAGACGCTTTGTAAACACGCGCGCATTACGTGTCGCTATATTTTGATTTCTGCGACACGACATGTTTTTGTGTCGTTGGTGGCGACACGTTCATCCAGCGTGTTCCTGAAAAGAGGTTTTAGCGACGTATAGGGCGGAGGTTCTGCGGATGGAAAAGCGTGCTTGAGTACTCTTTGGCGCGGTAGGTAAGTTCCCCAAATAGCCCGATGCTTGAAGTGCATTGCTTTTTTCCAGGCATTAAAAAGCCGGCTTGTGGCCGGCTTCTCGGGGACTGGTTCAGCTTATTTTTGGTAAACCTCACCAGCCTTCAAATCGTTCACCCAAACTCGCGCCCGGGTGATTAAGGGGCATCAGCGGGAACTCCTCCGCATCGCCAGGCAGGGCGGACTGGCTTCACACCAACCCCCTACCAAATGTGCGGCGCATGATACCCACATTCGCCTCAATTTCCCAGCTTCGGATCCGATTTAGAGCCTTCGTAGCCCAATAAATGCTCATCCAGCGGCACCGGCGGGCGACGGTTATTCAGTGTCGCCCACCAGAACACCCAACCCAGAATTTCAAAGTTCTGCTCGTGCCGCTGTTCGTAGGTCAAAAACTCGTCCGGATGTTCGGCGCTGTTGTGGCTTCGCATCCGCAGTCCGCCTCCAGGCCGGTTGTAGAGGTATTTGATGCGCAGCATTCCGTCGTGTTCTACCGCATAAATCTCGCCATCGATAATCTGTTTGCGGCCGCAGTCGATGGCAAGGGTGCTGCCGTCCTGGATGATGTCGATCATGCTGTTGCCGACCATGTAGGCGCCGAGGGCGCGCTCGGGGTTTACGCCGATGGTTTCAAGGGTGTGCAGGGAGAGGCGGATGCTTTCGGTTGAGGTGAAGGTGGGGTGGAGGGGTATCTCCACGTCGATTTTTACCGGGGTTGAGACCGGGTGGGCGATGTAGTTGCCGGTCTGCTCACGGGCGATACGGTGTGTGTGGTCTGCATCGGATCCTTCCAGCAGGAAGTTGGCGGGTGGATGTTTGGGGCCTTCGCCTGTGCGCAGCCAACGGCTGGTGACGCACAGCAGTTCTGCGAACTCGTTGAGACGGCCCATGGGGACGCCGCGTTTGAACCAGTTGTTTACGTGCTGAGGCGTAACATCGCGGTTCTTGGCGAAGTCGGAAGCGGAAAGATGAACTTCCCTTAATAGCGCTCTTAAGCGATCACCTGATGTATTCATAAACGCAGAGTTTACTGGCCGTAAAATCAGATCAAATAAACCATGCGTTGAGTTGCCGTATGTAGGTGTTTCCTTATTGAAGGCTTATTCTGTTAGTTAACTAAACTAGTTAAACACGCTCTGCAAAAGTGTTTATTAGTGTTGTCGTATGTTTATATTTTTCCCACAAAAAAAGCCCCGAATAATCGGGGCTTTTTTAGAGCGAGTAGCGGTTTCAGCCTTTGTAGGCAGCGACCGACTTCAGGATCTCGGCACGGGCGGCGTCTGCGTTGCCCCAACCGTCGATCTTCACCCATTTGCCTTTTTCGAGGTCTTTGTAGTTCTCGAAGAAGTGTTTGATCTGTTCCAGCAGCAGTGGCGGCAGGTCGGTGTATTCCTTCACGTCGACGTACAGCTGGGACAGCTTGTCGTGGGGTACTGCGATAACTTTGGCATCGCCGCCGCCATCGTCAGTCATGTTCAGGATGCCGACCGGGCGTGCGCGGATAACCGAACCTGGGGTAACCGGGTAAGGGGTCACGACCAGCACGTCGAGGGGGTCACCGTCGTCAGCCAGGGTGTTTGGGATGAAACCGTAGTTGGCCGGGTAGAACATCGGGGTGGCCATGAAACGGTCAACGAACAGGCAGTCGCTGTCTTTGTCGATTTCGTATTTGATCGGCGCGTGGTTGGCCGGAATCTCGATGGCGACGTAGATGTCGTTCGGCAGGTCTTTGCCAGCCGGAATCTTGCTGTAGCTCATTGGGCGTTGCCCCCGTAGTTGGCCATGAAACATGGCCGGATTGGCCTAAAAGTGGCGGCGATTATAGGCATATTCTGACGCCGATGCCATGCGTCAGACGTCGTAGGGCGCCTGGCGTTCAGTCTGATACCGCACGTCGCCGGCCTGCAGTCGGTGCAGGCGCGCCAACGGGTCCTGGCGGTAGAAGTGGCTCAGTTGTTCGTATACCTGTGGATAAGTGTTGGCCAGTAAATCCGGGGCACTGAAGAAATATTCGCTGGTGACGGCAAAGAACTCCGCGGGGTTTTCCGCGGCGTAGGGGTCGATGGCGGTTTCAGCGTTCGGGTTGCGGTCGAGCTGGCGGTTGAGGTCGTCGAAGGCGCTCTGCATGACGCTGGCCCATTCCTGCACGCGCATGTCGTGGTGCAGCGGCGGCAGGCCGTTGGCGTCGCCGTTGAGCATGTCCAGCTTGTGGGCCAGCTCGTGGATCACCAGGTTGTAGCCTTCCCAGTTGCCGCTGGCCAGTACGCCGGGCCATGCGAGGATCACGGGGCCTTGTTGCCAGGCTTCGCCGCTGTGTTCGCCGTCCCACTCATGTTCCACGCCGCTGGCGTCGCGATGGCGCTGGGGGCTGAGGAAGTCATCGGGGTACAGCACGATCTCGTGGAAGCCCTGGTACCAGTCAAGGTCGCCAAGGTTCATCAGCGGCAATTGCGCCTGGGCGGCGAGCAGCAGGCGTTGTTCCTGGTGCAGGTCGACGCCGGGCAGGGCGGTGAGGTGTTTTTCAGCCAGGAACACCACACAGGCTTCCCGCAGCCACTGGTCTTCTTCTGCGGTGATGCCGTCGAGGAAGGTCAGGTGGTGGCGCACCCGCTGCCACATTTCATCGGCAATCGGGTGCTTGGCCAGCAGGCGCCGGCGACGCCAGGCGCTGAGGGACCACATCGCCGGTTACTGCGGCTTGGCTTCGGTGGAGCTGCGGCCGAAGCGGCTGCGGAACACGCCGATGATCATCGGTACCAGCGACAGCAGGATGATGAACACCACCAGCAGCGACAGGTTTTTCTTGATGAACGGTACGTTGCCGAAGAAGTAGCCCAGGGTTACGAGGCCGCCCACCCACAGGATGGTGCCGAATACGCTGAAACCGAAGAAGCGCGGGTAAGGCATTTTGGCGATGCCGGCGACGAACGGTGCGAAAGTCCGCAGGATCGGCAGGAAGCGCGCCAGGGTCACGGTTTTGCCGCCGTGCTTGTCGTAAAAGTCGTGGGTTTTTTGCAGGTAGTCGCGGCGGAAGATTTTCGAGTTGGGGTTGCTGAACAAGCGTTCCCCGGCCGTTCGTCCTATCACGTAGTTGGTGCTGTCACCCAGGATGGCCGCGAGCATCAGCAAGCCGCCCAACAATACCGGGTCCATGCCGCCGCCTGCTGCGATGGCGCCGGCGATGAACAGCAAGGAATCACCCGGCAGGAATGGCATGACCACCAGGCCTGTTTCGCAAAAGATAACCAGGAACAGAATGGCGTAGATCCACACTCCGTAGTTTCTCACCAGCATGTCGAGGTACACGTCGAGATGCAGGATAAGGTCGAGCGGGTTGAAATCCATGGATGGCACCTGTGTGAATGGCCTGGCTCAGCGGGCCTGTGCGGAGGCTTCGGGTAATAAGGGCTACAAGGTTGTGGCTTATTTCTTACGACCCTGAAAGGTCCGCATTATACGGATAGAGTCGTGAAAAGCGTGTTGGTTTTGTAGCGGGGAATGTCGCGACATCGATCGTATTGTAGACACAGAGTCCGTGTGGGAGGGGGCTCCCACAACAGATGTATGAGGTTTGGTTAATAGATGTCAGTCATCGCTGATGGGCAGCACGTAGTTCTTGAACTCGGTGTCTTCCCGAAAGCCGATGGACTCGTAGGTTTTTTGCGCCACCTGGTTGTCGCTGCTGGTGGAGACCCGCAAGCGCACGGCGTGAGTTTCCTTGGCCATCTTCTTTGCGGTGCGCATCAGGTTGTCGGCCACCAACTGCCGGCGAGCATCCTCGGCCACGTAGATGTCGTTGAGGATCCACACGCGCTTGAGGGAAAGCGAGGAATAGCTTGGATACAGCTGGCAAAAGCCGAGCAGTTTCTTGTCGTCATCGTCGGCCAGCGCCAGGTAGATCACCGACTCCTTGCGGCGCAGGCGTTTTTCCAGGAAGGCACGGCTTGAATCGGGGAAGGGCAGTGCGCCGTAGAACTCGCGGTATTTGACGAAAAGCGGGGTCAACAGGTCCAGGTGTTCCAGGGTCGCTTGAGTTATCCGCATGCCAGGCCTCAACTTCCAAATGGGGTATGACCACACGAGCGGCCGTGTCTCGATGCTGCCTAAAGCGCAGAAAAAGCGCAATCGTGCAGGGATCAGTCCTTCGGCGGGCTTAGCAGGAAGTTGCCTTTCATCAGGTCGGGATCATCCGACTCGAGGGTTTGTACCTGCGCTTCATCCTTGAGGTTGACCCCCGACAACTGCCGTCGGCAGGCCTCACGCATCAAGTAAAGCAGGCGATGAGCTGCCATGCCGTAGCTCAAGCCTTCCAGCCGCACATTGGAGATGCAGTTGCGGTACGCGTCGGTGAGGCCGACCTTGGGGTTGTAGGTGAAATACAGCCCCAGGCTGTCCGGTGAACTGAGCCCCGGCCGCTCGCCGATCAGGATCACCACCATTTTCGCCCCCAGCAACTGGCCGACTTCATCGGCGACGGCGACGCGCCCTTGTTCAACCAGAATCACCGGTGACAGGGACCAGCCTTCAGCGTGGGTTTGTTCTTCCATGCGTGTCAGAAACGGCAGCGTGTGTTTATGCACCGCGAGGGCCGACAAACCGTCGGCCACCACCACCGCCAGGTCCACGCCGCCCGGGTTGGCGTCGGCGTAGTCCCGCAATGTCTGGGCGGATTCATCACTCAGGCGCCGCCCCAGGTCCGGGCGTTGCAGGTAGCTGTGGCGGTCGACAGCGGCGCTGTGCAACAACAGGCTGTCACGGCCACGTTCTGCCAGTTGGCTGCTCAGTCCTGCATGATCAAACGGCAGGTGTACAGCGTCCCGCGCTTGAGCGTGGGCGAACTGGAAATCCAACTGCGCGCCGGTGGGAATGCTGGTGCCGGTACGGCCCAGGGCAATCCGCGCTGGAGTCAGGCGCCGCAGTTCCAGCCACGGGTTGTCTACATTATTTTCCGGGGTGTCGATGTGCACAGGCGGTTCCTTCTTCATCCCAGTTGCGCCAAGGCGTGGCGGAATGCCGGTGGCAGGCTGTTGCCGAAGTGCACCTTGCCGTCGGCTTGCGTGAAGATGCCCATTTTTGCCAGCCACAGTTCAAACTCCGGCGCTGGCTTTAAACCCAATGTTTGCCGGGCGTAGAGCGCGTCGTGGAACGAGGTGGTCTGGTAGTTGAGCATGATGTCGTCGGAGCCCGGGATGCCCATGATGAAGTTGATCCCGGCCACGCCCAGCAGGGTGAGCAGGGTGTCCATGTCGTCCTGGTCGGCTTCGGCGTGGTTGGTGTAGCAGATGTCGCAGCCCATCGGCACGCCCAGCAGCTTGCCGCAGAAGTGGTCTTCGAGGCCGGCGCGGATGATCTGTTTGCCGTTGTACAGGTACTCGGGGCCGATAAATCCTACGACTGTATTCACCAAAAATGGCTTGAAGTGCCGAGCCACGGCGTAGGCTCGGGTTTCGCAGGTTTGCTGGTCGACGCCAAAGTGCGCGTTGGCCGACAAGGCGCTGCCCTGGCCGGTTTCGAAGTACATCAGGTTTTGCCCGAGGGTGCCGCGATTCAGGCTCAGGCCCGCCTCGTAGCCTTCCTGCAGCACGCTCAGGCTGATGCCGAAACTGGCGTTGGCCGCCTCGGTGCCAGCGATCGACTGGAACACCAGGTCCAGCGGCACGCCACGGTTGATGGCCTCGATGGAGGTGGTGACGTGGGTCAGCACGCAAGCCTGGGTGGGGATTTCGTAGCGCTGGATGATTGCGTCGAGCATTTCCAGCATGGCGCAGATCGAGGCGATGCTGTCGGTGGCCGGGTTGATGCCGATCATCGCGTCGCCGTTGCCGTAGAGCAGGCCGTCGAGAATGCTGGCGGCGATGCCTGCCGGTTCATCGGTGGGGTGGTTGGGTTGCAGGCGGGTGGACAGGCGCCCGCGCAGGCCCATTGTGCCGCGAAACTGTGTGACAACCCGGATCTTCTGCGACACCAGCACCAGGTCCTGCACGCGCATGATCTTCGACACGGCCGCGGCCATTTCCGGGGTCAGGCCGGGCGCCAGGGCGCGCAGGCTTTGTTCATCGGCTGCGTCGCTGAGCAGCCAGTCCCGCAGGCCGCCGACGGTCAGGTGGCTGACCACGGAAAATGCCTGTTTATCGTGGGTGTCGATGATCAGCCGGGTGACTTCGTCGCTTTCGTACGGGATCAGCGCTTCTTCAAGAAAGTGCTTCAGCGGAATATTGGCCAGGGCCATTTGCGCCGCGACCCGCTCGCCGTCGTTCTGGGCGGCAACGCCGGCCAGGAAATCTCCGGAGCGTGCCGGGCTGGCCTTGGCCATCACGTCCTTGAGGCTGTCGAAGCGGTAGGTCGATGCACCCACCGCGTGGGAAAAGCTTGCCATACAGAGTCTCCTTGTCGGTGCGGGCAGAATGTGAGTAAAGCGCCCGCACCGAGGTTTACGGCGTTTAGTGCAAGGCGGCCTCTGCGGCCTGGATCGCCGCAAATTCTTCTTCCGGCGTGCCTGCTACCAAGTGATGCCGACTGTAGAAAGCAAAGTAAGCAATTAATACTCCATAGATGATCGCAGCGCCAATCACCACGCGCGGATCCACCAGGAAGCCCGCCACAACGGCGATGCAAGCCAGTACCAGCGCGACGCCCGAGGTGAAGATGCCGCCCGGTGTGCGGTACGGGCGATCCATTTTGGGGCGGCGGATGCGCAAGGTGATGTGCGCGGCCATCATCAACACGTAGGAAATGGTCGCGCCGAACACGGCCACCAGGATCAGCAAATCACCCTGGCCGGTCAGCGACAGGCCAAACCCGATGATGCCGGGGATCACCAGGGCCAGGACCGGCGCCTTGCTTTTGTTGGTCTGCGAGAGCTTGCGCGGCAGGTAGCCGGCGCGGGACAGGGCGAAGATCTGCCGGGAGTAGGCGTAGATGATCGAGAAGAAGCTCGCGATCAACCCGGCCAGGCCCACCAGATTGACGAAGTGGCCCATCCACGTGGAGCCACCGTATGCCTTGGACAAGGCTTCCACCAGCGGATTGCCCGACGCCATCAGCGCATAGGCACCAGCACCGCCCGGGGCGATCACCAAAATCAGCAGGGCGAAACTGGTCAGCACCACAATGGCGCCGATCAGGCCGCGCGGCAGGTCACGTTTCGGGTTCTTGGTTTCTTCGGCGGCCAGCGGTACGCCTTCGACAGCGAGGAAAAACCAGATCGCGTAAGGAATCGCCGCCCACACGCCGACATAACCGAAGGGCAGGAAAGTGCTGGCGCCCTTGGCCTCGGTCACCGGGATGTCCAGCAGGTTGGCGACACTGAAGTGCGGCACCATCGCCACCAGGAACACGCCCAGGGCGATCGCGGCGACGGCGGTAATCACAAACATCAGCTTCAACGCTTCACCCACGCCGAAAATGTGGATGCCGATAAAGATAATGTAGAACGCCAGGTAGATCATCCAGCCGCCGATGCCGAACAGCGACTCGCAATAGGCACCGATAAACACCGCGATGGCGGCGGGGGCGATGGCATATTCGATGAGGATCGCGGTGCCGGTGAGGAACCCGCCCCAGGGGCCGAACGCGCTGCGGGCAAAGCCGTAGCCGCCACCGGCGGTAGGAATCATGGAAGACAGTTCGGCCAGGGAGAAACACATGCACAGGTACATGGTGGCCATCAGCAGTGTGGCGAGGAACATGCCGCCCCAGCCACCCTGGGCCAGGCCGAAGTTCCAGCCGGCGTAGTCGCCGGAGATCACGTAGGCAACACCGAGACCGACCAGAAGCACCCAGCCGGCAGCGCCTTTTTTCAGTTCTCGTTGTTGGAAGTATTCGGTGCCGACTTTTTCGAAGTCGACGGAAGAGCCAGTGGGTTCGCTGGGCATGTGAAAGTACCGTCCATTGTTATTGTTCTAATTCGGCATCTTTGTGCCGGATGAGGTAGCAACGACTGTGCGAAGTTCAACTGTGGGAGCTGGCTTGCCTGCGATAGCGGTGTGGCAGTCAATATTTTAGTTGGCTGAACCGCCGCTATCGCAGGCAAGCCAGCTCCCACACTTGATTGCATTTCAAATGTGGGAGCGAGTTGTTAGTTAGAAGAAGCCCAGCGGATTGATGTCGTAGCTCACCAGCAGGTTTTTGGTCTGCTGATAGTGATCGAGCATCATCTTGTGGGTCTCACGGCCCACACCGGACTTCTTGTAACCACCGAACGCGGCATGCGCCGGGTACAGGTGATAGCAGTTGGTCCACACACGCCCGGCCTTGATCGCCCGGCCCATGCGGTACGCGCGGTTGATGTCGCGGGTCCACAGGCCGGCACCCAGGCCGAACTCGGTGTCGTTGGCGATCGCCAGGGCTTCGGCTTCATCCTTGAAGGTAGTGATGCTCACCACCGGGCCAAAGATTTCTTCCTGGAACACCCGCATCTTGTTGGTGCCCTTGAGCAGGGTAGGCTGGATGTAATAGCCGGTGGCCAAATCGCCGGTCAGCTTCTCGACCTTGCCGCCAGTCAGCAGCTCGGCGCCCTCGCCCTTGGCGATTTCGAGGTAGGACAGGATCTTGTCGAACTGCTGCTCGGACGCCTGGGCGCCGACCATGGTGTCGGTGTCCAGCGGGTCGCCGCGTTTGATCGACTCGACCTTCTTCATCACCACTTTCATGAAGTCGTCGTAGATCGACTCTTCCACCAGTGCGCGGGAAGGGCAGGTGCACACTTCGCCCTGGTTGAAGAATGCCAGCACCAGGCCTTCGGCGGCCTTCTCGACGAATTGCGGCTCGGCTTTCATGATGTCGGCGAAGAAGATGTTCGGCGACTTGCCGCCCAGCTCAACGGTGGACGGAATGATGTTCTCGGCCGCCGCATGCATGATGTGCGAGCCCACTGGCGTGGAGCCGGTGAAGGCGATCTTGGCGATGCGCTTGCTTGTGGCCAGGGCTTCGCCGGCTTCTTTGCCGTAGCCGTGCACCACGTTCAGCACGCCCGGCGGCAGCAGGTCGCCGATCAGTTCCATCAGCACGTTGATGCCCAGCGGGGTTTGCTCGGCGGGCTTGAGCACCACGCAGTTACCGGCGGCTAGGGCTGGCGCGAGTTTCCAGGCGGCCATCAGCAGCGGGAAGTTCCACGGGATGATCTGGCCGACGACGCCCAGCGGCTCGTGGAAGTGGTAAGCGGCGGTGTGTTCGTTGATTTCGGCGCTGCTGCCTTCCTGTGCGCGGATGCAGCCGGCGAAGTAGCGGAAGTGGTCGGCGGCCAGCGGGATGTCGGCGTTCAGGGTTTCGCGAACAGCCTTGCCGTTGTCCCAGGTTTCGGTGATGGCCAGCAGTTCGAGGTTCTGTTCGATGCGGTCGGCGATTTTCAGCAGCACCAGCGAGCGGTCCTGTGCCGAGGTCTTGCCCCAGGCGTCAGCGGCGGCATGGGCAGCGTCCAGGGCCTTGTCGATATCCTTGGCCGTGGAGCGCGGGAATTCAGCAATGGGTTTGCCGTTGACCGGCGAGGTGTTGGTGAAATAGTTGCCATCGACCGGCGCGACAAACTCACCGCCGATGTAGTTGCCGTACTTGGCCTTGAACGAAACGATAGCGCCTTCAGTACCGGGGTGTGCGTAACGCATGGTGAGTATCTCCTGGCTTTTTGTGTTTATTGGAGGACGCACGGTTGTGCTTGTTAAAGCGTAGAGCAAAGGTTGGGCCAGTGCCTCGCAGTGCCCGTAAATCAAGGGGTTGGAGGTTGTTGCAAACCGTTGCTGTGACACACTTGATACAACCCGAGTGACAGTTTGTGCCACAAACGGTACAGCCTGTGACCGGTGGGTCTGCCCGGGATTGCAATGGTCGGGAGGCTGGAGGATGCTGGGCACTCGCGCGCGGTTTGTAGTTCACGCAGGGAGAATAATAAGAACATGCAAAACGATCATTTCAGTCGCCATGCCCAGCAAGTCTTGACAGTCACCCGTGGCCAGGACCCGCTGCACGGCCCCGGCAGCGATCCGTCCATCGCCCGCTCCTGGCTGCGTTGCCTGGAGGACTATCACCTCGACCCCGCGCTGACCATGGCCCCCACGGTGCTCGAACATGGCCGGCTGCTGGAAAGCCGCGAACGCCTGCAACAAGTTTTGAGCATTGCTGGCAGCGAAATGAACAGCCTGCATCAACAACTCTCCGGTGCCGGCCACGCGGTGCTGCTCACCGATGCTCGCGGGGTGATCCTCAACTGTGTCACCGCTCCCAGCGAGCGCAAGATTTTCGAGCGCGCCGGGTTGTGGCTGGGCGCGGATTGGAGCGAGGCCTGCGAAGGTACGAACGGCATCGGCACCTGCCTGGTGGAACGCCAGTCCCTCACCATTCATCGCGATGAACACTTCCGTGGCCGCCATACCGGCCTTACCTGCTCGGCCAGTCCGGTGTTTGATCCCCATGGTGAGCTGCTTGCGGTGCTGGATGTGTCGTCGGCGCGCGAGGCGGTGTCGCGCCAGAGTCAGTTCCACACTATGGCGCTGGTCAATCTGTCGGCGAAGATGATCGAGAGTTGTTACTTCCTGCGGCATTTCGAGAATCACTGGTTGCTGCGTTTTCATTTGCAGGCCGAACCCGTGGGCCTTTTCAGTGAAGGGCTGCTGGCGTTCGATGGCGAAGGGCGCATTTGCGCGGTGAACCAGAGTGCGTTGAACCTGCTTGGGCAAATTCGTGGTGGGTTGTTGGGGCAGCCGGTGGAGGCGTTTTTCGATTGCTCCCTGGATGAGTTGCTCGGGCGTGCCAGCGCGAATGCCAGCGCCAGTTGGCCCCTGCGTACCCGCGATGGCCGTGGGTTGTTCGCGGTGTTGCGCGGCCAGCCACGCAGTGTGCCGGCGCCGGTTCCTCAGCCGATGCCCGAGCGGGCGCGGCTGCCGGGCATTTGCCTGGGGGATGCGGCGCTGCAAAACGATTTCCGCAAGGCGTTGCGTGTGTTTGAGCGCGACGTGCCGTTGCTGGTCAATGGCGAAACCGGCTCTGGCAAGGAGGCATTTGCCAAGGCGGTGCACCATGCCAGCCTCAGGGCCGACAAAGCGTTTATTGCACTGAACTGTGCAGCCATCCCGGAAAGCCTGATCGAAAGCGAGCTGTTCGGCTACCGCGGCGGCAGCTTCACCGGCGCCCGCAAGGAGGGCATGCGCGGCAAGCTGCAGCAGGCGGACGGCGGCACGTTGTTTCTGGACGAAATCGGCGATATGCCCTTGGCGTTGCAAACCCGGCTGTTAAGGGTATTGGAAGACCGGCTGGTAGTGCCTATCGGCGGCGAGCCACAGGCGGTGAACGTCAGAATCATCAGCGCCACCCACCGTAATTTGCTGGAGCGGGTACAGGACGGCAGCTTTCGCGAGGACCTGTACTACCGGCTGAACGGTCTGGAAATCGCCCTGCCACCCCTGCGTGAGCGTAGCGACAAGTCGCAGTTACTGGATTTTCTGCTGGCGGAGGAGGCGGGCGATCAGTCGGTGTTGCTTGACAGTCCCGCGCGGCAGGCACTGCTGGCATTTGCCTGGCCGGGCAATGTGCGGCAGTTGCGCACCGTGTTGCGCACGTTGGCGGCGTTGTGTGACGACGGACGTATCGGGCTTGAAGACTTGCCGGCAGTGATTCGCCAGGCGCGCCCGCAGCCCGCGAGGGCGGACGAGCTTTCGGACTCGCCCCTGGACGACGCAGAGCGCCTGGCGCTGCTCAATGCCTTGGAGCAACAGCGCTGGCATATGAGCCACACGGCCGAGCAACTGGGTGTCAGCCGTAACACCCTGTATAGAAAGCTGCGCAAACACGGGATTGCCCGTTAGCTAAAGGGTGCGATTTGTTCCTCCCTACGCTAACCTGCCTCGATGTTTTACGAGGTCGACTATGCACATTCATATTCTCGGTATTTGCGGCACGTTCATGGGCTCAATGGCAGTGTTGGCCAAAGAACTGGGCCATCACGTTACTGGCTCCGACGCCAACGTTTACCCGCCCATGAGCACGCAACTGCAGGCCCAGGGCATTGAGCTGACCCAAGGTTACGACCCGGCGCAATTCGACCCGGTTCCGGACCTGGTGGTGATCGGCAATGCCATGGTGCGCGGCAACCCGGCGGTCGAATATGTACTGAATAAAGGTTTGCCGTACGTGTCTGGTCCTCAATGGCTGGCCGACCATGTGCTGCAAGGCCGTTGGGTGCTCGCCGTTGCCGGTACCCACGGCAAGACCACCACCAGCAGCATGCTGGCTTGGGTGCTGGAGCATGCGGGCATGAGCCCGGGCTTCCTGATCGGCGGTGTGCCACAAAACTTCTCGGTGTCGGCGCGCCTCGGTGACACGCCGTTTTTTGTCATCGAGGCGGATGAGTACGACAGCGCGTTCTTCGACAAACGCTCCAAGTTTGTTCACTACCGCCCGCGCACGGCGATCCTGAACAACCTGGAGTTTGATCACGCTGACATCTTCCCCGATCTGCCAGCTATCGAGCGGCAATTCCACCACTTGGTACGTACCATTCCCAGCGAAGGCCTGGTGATTCACCCGACTACCGAGCCAGCCTTGCAGCGGGTGATCGAGATGGGTTGCTGGACCCCGGTACAAACCACGGGCGCGGGCGGGCAATGGCAGGTCAAGCTGCTGAGCGAAGACGGCTCAAAATTTGAAGTCCTGTTCGAAGGCGTCGCCCAAGGCATCGTTGAGTGGGACATGACTGGCCAGCACAACGTCGCCAACGCTCTGGTTACCCTGGCGGCCGCGCGGCACGTCGGCGTGGTGCCGTCCATGGGCATTGCCGCCTTGAGCGCGTTCAAGAGCGTCAAGCGCCGCATGGAAAAAGTCGCTGAAGTGAACGGGATTACCATCTACGACGACTTTGCCCACCACCCGACGGCCATCGCCACCACCCTGGATGGCTTGCGCAAGCGCGTGGGTGATGCCCAGGTAATCGCGATTATCGAACCGCGCTCCAACTCCATGAAGCTCGGCGCCCACCGTGACGGTTTGCCCGAAAGCGTCAACGATGCCGACCAGGTGGTGTGGTATGCACCGGCCAACCTTGGCTGGGACCTGCCCGCCATCGCTGCGCTGTGCACCGTGCCGTCGATTTGCTGCGACTCGCTGGACGGCATCATCGAGCACGTGAAACACCAGGCCAAGCCCGGCACCCATGTGGTGATCATGAGCAACGGCGGCTTCGGCGACCTGCACGGCAAACTCGCCGAGGCCCTGAAGTGAGCGGCCCGGAGCGCGTCACCCTGGCGATGACCGGTGCGTCCGGCGCGCCCTATGGCTTGCGCCTGCTTGACTGTTTGGTGCGCGAAGACCGCGAGGTGCACTTCCTGATCTCCAAGGCGGCGCAACTGGTGCTCGCCACCGAAACCGACGTTGCGTTGCCGCCCAAGGTGCAGATGATGCAGGCCTTCCTTACCGAGTACACCGGTGCGGCGGCGGGGCAGATCAAGGTCTATGGCAAGGAAGACTGGATGTCGCCGGTGGCCTCTGGCTCCGGCGCGCCGGCCGCGATGGTGGTGGTGCCATGTTCCACCGGGACCCTGTCGGCGATTGCCACCGGGGCCTGCAACAACCTGATCGAACGTGCGGCGGACGTGACCTTGAAGGAGCGTCGCCAGTTGATTCTGGTGCCGCGCGAGGCGCCGTATTCGAGTATCCACCTGGAACACATGCTCAAACTGTCGAACATGGGCGTGACTATCTTGCCTGCGTCGCCGGGCTTTTATCACCAGCCGCAAACCATCGATGACCTGGTGGACTTTGTGGTGGCGCGGATTCTCAACCTGCTGAATATCCCTCAGGACATGCTGCCGCGCTGGGGCGAACACCATTTGAGCAGTGATGAATAAATTTCTGATGCTGTTGCTGGCGTTGCATCTGACCGGTTGCGCCACTGCGCGCACGCTGGACGCGGCGCAACCCGGCGCGCCGGTGGTGTATGCCGGGACGCGCCTGGATATGTATGCGATTCAGGGCGGGTGCTGCGCGATGGACCGTTTCGGAGCCGAGGCGCCGAGCTATCCCCATGTCGATCTACCGGCCAGCGCCTTGCTCGACACGCTGCTGTTGCCACTGTCGGTGCTGACGGTGCTGGGGGTTGGATTTAACGCGACGGGCGGGCTTTAGGGGCTGAAAGGGGCGGCTGGCCTCATCGCAGGCAAGCCAGCTCACACATGAGGCTGGGTTCGCCATGACAGCGGTCAGTGTGGGAGCCGGGCTTGCCCGCGATGAGGCCAGCCGGCCCACTGCAAAACTACTTGCCGAGCTTGCGCAACTCATCCGACTCCACAACCCGCACCCCATCCTGCTCTTCCAGCGCCAGCCGCCACATCGCCCGCGCCAGTTCGCACACTTCAATGCCGTGGTACTTGCCCGGAATCAGTCGCGACAATGGGCCAGCCAGTTGCTCGGCCAACCTTGGCTCCAACCGTTCACCCAGCAGCAACGAAGGCCGGACAATGGTCAGTTGTGGCCAACCCTGAGCTTTCAACGCCTGTTCCATCTCACCCTTGACCCGGTTGTAGAAGATCGAGGATTTCGGGTCGGCGCCAATCGCGCTGATCACGATCAGGTGCCGCGCGCCCATTTCCCGAGCACGCTTGGCGAAGGCCACGACCATGTCCAGGTCGACGGCACGGAAGGCTTCTTCGGAGCCGGCCTGTTTGATGGTGGTGCCCAGGCAGCAGAAGGCGATGTCCACCTGGCCGCTCAGTTGCGGCAGGAACACCGCCGGGTCACCCACCGGGTTTTCCAGGTGTGGATGCTCGGCCAGCGGCTTGCGGCTGGGTGCCAGCACGCGGGTCACGGTCGGCTCGTTGAGCAGGCGGTCCAGCAGGTGTTCACCGGTCAGGCCGGAGGCTCCGGCGAGCAAGATATGCTGAGGCGTCAGGTACATGATGTTTCCCCCTTGGTACAGATTCAGCTTAGTTGCTCTTGGCTTCCTTGCTATTCATTGAGACGCTTTCCAGCGCTTTTCGTGCCTGCTGTTTGCGTAATAATTGCCAATGGGCGATGACGCCTTTGGGGGCCCAGATCTGCGGCTCGGAGGCTTCGAAGTTATCCGCCTGCTCGCGTTCGGCCACGTGGGTTTGCGCCAGCTTGAAGGCTTGCTGCAAATCATCGGTCTGGTTGAAGGCCTGGGCGAAGAGGGCGTCGCCGAAGTAGGTGAAGTCGGCCTCTTCGGAGCAGCCGAACGACACGCGGTCGGCGCGTGAGGCGGTCATGATCAGGGTGTGTTCGTCTTTGAGGGCCGGGATGAACCCCCCGGAGTAGCAGGCTGAAATCACCACGATCTTGTCGCGGTTTTTCAGCGGCGCCATTACCGCGGCCAGCTCATCGGCTGGCAGGTCGGCCAGTTCCATGCGCGGCTGGTCGAGCACCAGTTCGTGTTCGTGGGTGCCATGGCTGGTCAGGTAGATGAACACCAGGTCTTGCGGGCCGCTGCGTTCGGCGAGGGTCTGGACCGCACGGCGCAGGCTTTCGCGGGTGGCCATGGGGCGGTCGGCGATATGGTCGCGGTGGTTGACCAGGCGGATCTGGCCATAGGCTCCGAATCGTGTGGCGAGCATGTTGCTGACGTAGTCGGCTTCACGCAGGAATACGCTTTGTTTGCCGTCGCCGGCCACCACCAGGGTGTACAGCTCCACCCCTGATTTGGAGGCGGGCACCGCGGCGAGGGCCTCATCCAGCAGGCGGCCCTGGGCAAACAGGCCGATCTCCAGCGGGTCAGGCAACAATTTGCCATCGGCGTCGCGCACGCGCATGCCGTTGACCCAGGTGCCGGCCTGCACCGTGCCGTCGGTCAGCACCAGGGTGCCGCGCCCTTGATAACTGTCGCTGTCGAAGCCGCCAATATAGAAGCTGCCGTCGGTGAGGTTCAGGCGGCCCTGGCCGGTGAAGCGCCAGTCGACGAATTGGCCCACGTAATGGCTGCCGTCCACGCCAATCAGTTCGCCCTTGCCGCTGAGGGCGCCTTCCTTGAACTCGCCGATCCACACGTCGCCGTCGGCGTTTTCATAGCGGCCCTTGCCGTTGAGCTGGTTCTGCTTGAAGTGGCCGATGTACATGTCGCCGTCGGCGCTGTTGAAGGTGCCGTTGCCCTCCAGTTGGCCATCGACGAAGTGGCCGCTGAACTGGTTACCGCTGTCGTCGTTGCGCTGGCCTTCGCCGTTGGGTTTGCCGTGGGCGAACTGGCCCTGGTACTGGCTGCCGTCGGCCAGTTCGAGGCGGCCGAGGCCGGAATACTGGTCGTCCTTGAATTCGCCGCGATAGGTCATCTGCCCTTCTTTGAGGGTGCCTTCGCCGTTGCGCTTACCTTGCTTGAAACCGCCGACGTAGCTGTTGCCCGGCGTGGTCAGGCTGCCTTGGCCGTCGAACTGGCCTTGCTGGAACTGGCCTTTATAGACCTCGCCGTTGCTGCCATGCCATTCGCCCTGGCCGTGCCACTGGCCTTTGTCGAACTGACCGGCGTACCAGCTGCCGTTGGGGTAATCCACCCGGCCCTGGCCTTGCAGCAAGCCATTGACCACATCGCCCCGGTAACGACCGCCATCGGGCAGCCGCGCATCGGGCGGCAACAGCGATTCGCCGTCGCCGCACGCGGTGAGCAAAAGGACAAGAGCAAGGGGAGCGAGTGGGCGCATAGCGGGATCCGGATAATTGAGCGCCGAGTATGCCGCAGCTGCGAGATCTATACATAAATTTACATGAAATGTGGTGAGCAGACGGGCTCACCACGGCCCGGCTCAGACGAAGCAGAGTGACAACGACTCCGCAATGTACGCCGGTTTTTCCTGGCCATCGATTTCCAGGGTGCAAGTGGCTTTAAGCAGCCATTGCCCGGGCTTTTTCTCGGTGGCGTCGGTCAGGGTCACGGCCAGGCGCACCCTGGAATCCACCTTCACCGGCTGGATGAAACGCACGCTGTCCAGGCCATAGTTGACCGCCATCTTCAGGCCCTCGGGCATGATCAGGATGTCTTCGATCAGCTTGGGTATCAGCGACAGCGACAGGAAACCGTGGGCGATGGTACCGCCGAACGGGGTCTGGGCGGCTTTCACCGGGTCGACGTGGATGAACTGAAAATCGCCGGTGGCCTCTGCGAACAGGTTGATGCGCTCCTGGTCGATGGTGAGCCATGCGGAACGTCCCAGTTCCTTGCCGACATAATCCTTGAGTTGCGCTACGGGTACTGAGGGCATTGCGACTCTCCTTAGTTCGTCATTTTGTATTTTTGGACAGGTCCAGAGAACCAATGTAGATCATCATGGGCACTTGGCCCGGTCAACCCACCATGCTTTTGGCGAATGCCGTTCCATAGAGGCGGCGTGCTTATAATGCCGACACGCTTTTGGGGAGAAGAACGGATGCTGTTACGCGGTCTGACATGGCTGGTGCTGTTTCAATTGCTCGGCACGGCCATCAATCATTTGTTTGTCCCGGTGTTGCCGGGGCCGATCATTGGCTTGTTGCTGATGCTGGCATACCTGGTTTGGCGCGGCGAAGTCGGTGAGCCCCTGAGCCTGGCGGCCAGCAGCCTGCTGCGTTACCTGCCGTTGCTGCTGGTGCCGCCGGCGGTGGGTGTGATGGTGTATGCCAAGGACATCGCTGCCGACTTCTGGGCCATCGTCGGCGCGTTGGTGTTGTCGCTGGTGGTGGCCATGGGCTTTGTCGGTGTGCTGATGCAAAAGCTGGTCAAGCGCCAGGCGCAGCGGGAGGAGGGCCAATGACCGTGGATTGGCAGGGCGCCTGGGCTGCGGTGATTCATCATCCCCTGTTCGGCATCGGCATCACCCTCGGCGCCTATCAACTGGTGCTGGCCGGTTTCGAGAAAACCCGCTGGATCTTCCTGCAACCGGTGTTGGTGTCGATGCTGCTGGTGATCGGTGTGCTGCTCGGGTGTGGCCTGACCTATGTCGAGTACCGCAAGAGCACCGAGATCATGAGCATCCTGCTGGGGCCGGCGACGGTGGCCCTGGCGGTGCCGCTTTACCTGAATCTGCGACGGATTCGCCAATTGTTCTGGCCGATTTTTACTACGCTGGTGATAGGTGGCGTATTGGCCACCGGCCTGTGCGTGCTGTTGGGCTGGTGGTTTGGCGCGGAACACATGATGCTGATGACCATGGCGCCCAAGTCTGTAACCTCGCCGATCGCGATGCTGGTGGCTGAGCAGATCGGTGGTGTGGCCGCCTTGGCGGCAGTGTTTGTGCTAATCACCGGGGTGATCGGCGCGATGATCGGGCCGGCCTATTTGTCGCGCCTGGGCGTACACAGCCCCGAGGCGCGGGGCATGGCCCTGGGCATG
The DNA here is from genome assembly GCF_024807515.1 of Pseudomonas sp. BIGb0558. Lineage (NCBI taxonomy): Bacteria > Pseudomonadati > Pseudomonadota > Gammaproteobacteria > Pseudomonadales > Pseudomonadaceae > Pseudomonas > Pseudomonas sp. BIGb0558. Next base: position 98,346 of record NZ_JANUEW010000007.1, on the reverse strand, counting down.
ACCGCCCACGCCGTGGGTACGTCGGTGGCCTTGCAGGAAAGCGAAGAGACCGGCGCCTTTGCCGCGCTGGCCATGAGTCTGATGGGCGTGGCCACGGCAGTGTTCCTGCCGTTGGCCGTGTCGCTGGTTATTTAAGTCGGGTTTAAGGAAACCTTTATGAGTCTGGCGCTTTTCCCGCTCAATACCGTGCTGTTTCCCGGGTGCACCCTCGACCTGCAACTGTTCGAGGCGCGTTACCTGGACATGATCAGCCGCTGCATGAAAAAGGGCGAAAGCTTTGGCGTGGTGTGCATTCTCGACGGCAAGGAGGTCGGGCTGGCACCGGATGGTTATGCGTTGATTGGCTGCGAAGCGCTGATCCGTGACTTCAAGCAGCAGGACAATGGACTGCTGGGGATTCGGGTCGAGGGTGGCCGGCGTTTTCGCGTGCGTGACACCGGTGTGCAGAAGGACCAACTGTTGGTGGCCGAAGTGCAATGGCTTGACGAACACCCGGAGCAGCCCTTGGAAGAAGAAGACGCCGACTTGCTGGCGTTGCTCTACGCCCTGGCCGAGCACCCGATGGTGGCGTCCCTGGACATGGGCACCCACGCCGATGGCCAGCAAGCCTTGGGCAACCAACTGGCGTACCTGCTGCCCTTCACCGAAGCCGACAAGATCGACCTGTTGCAGCTCGATGACCCGCAGCAACGGCTGGATGCGATTCAACTATTGCTGGATGAGCTGCAGGGCGAGCTGTTCACCTGATCAGAGAGTTTTCCGCTGCGATCTTCAGATTTTTCGTCGTTGTCCTGATCCCGTTGCCTGAAATAGTTGGCAATCACGTAACGATGATCAGGGGAAAAGGATGATTCGGCTTTCGCAGGCAGAGCAGGTGGTATGGGATGCGTTTTTTATGGCCATCACCACGCAGATACTTCATTTGAACGACAGTCGCGGCGCGGAGTACATCGCCGAACGCGCCGCGGATATTGCTGATGAAATGCTTCTGGAGCGGCGCGAACGCAGTGTGGAACGCCGCGCTGCCCCATCGGATTGGCTGGGCCCTGCTTAGTAGGCATACCTGAGAAGCGCGTGGGACGTGCCGGTAAACGCAATGAAGCCGAGCACCGCCCCACATACCGGCAATATCAACCACCAGACTTTCGGCGGCATCGGCGGCAACAGGCTGCGGTGCTGGCTGAAGTGCAGGCTGAAGGCACAGACCGTCATCGCCAGCAGGGTGCCCGCGAGGATGTCCGTGGGCCAGTGGGCGCCCAGGTACACCCGGGACACGGCGATGGTGGCGGCGGGGATGCAACCCAGCACCAGCCAGGTCAGGCGCAGGCGGGTAGGTTGACCGCGACCGGCCAGCACCGCCAACGCCAGGAAGAACGCAAACGAACCGGACGCATGGCCACTGGGCATGCTGAAGCTGGTGAGCGGGTCGGTCAGCACTTCGGGGCGCATCCGCGCAAAAAACAGCTTGGTGCCGGTATTGATCAGCGCGGCGCCCAGCAGGGTGGCGCCGACAAAGATTGCCTGGCGCCATTGCCGCGCCACTACCAGCAGGCCCGTCAGCACCGCGCTGGCGACGAACATCTTCTTGAACTCGCCGAGCTGGGTCACCATCACCATCGCCCGGTCGATCGCCGGGCCGCGGTGTTCCTGCACCAGGGCCATCAGCCCCTGGTCAAAGTCGTTCAGGTAGGGATAGCCGATAAACAGCGCAATCAACAGTGTGCCGCCGATACAACCCATCCACAGGGTGGCGCGCCGGTGACCGCGCAGGCTGCTGTTGAGGCTCACGCCGATCAGCACCGCAAGGCACGCGACGACAATCCCGGCCTCCGGCCAGAACCCTTCGGGCAACGGCAGGCGGAAGGCCGCGCCGGTGGCCCAGCCCGGCAGCAGATACGCCACCGACCAGCCCGCGCCGGCCAACAGGCTCACGGCGGCAAAACGCGGGAAGGGCATGTCGCACATGCCGGCGACCATCGGCAGCATTGGCCGCAGCGGGCCAATGAAGCGTCCTACCAGCAGGCTGGCGATGCCGTACTTCTGGAAGTAAGTCTCGGCGCCGCTCATCCATTCAGGGTGATGCCGCAGGCCCGGAAGGCGCCGGATGTTCTGGTGGAAATGGCGACCAAGGAAGTAGGAAACAACATCGCCCAGTAGGCCGCCAAGGAAGCCCAGCAACAGCGTTTCCCCCAGGGACAACGCGCCGCTGCCGGCCAGTGCGGCGATGGCAAACAGCAACACCGTGCCCGGTACGATCAGGCCGGCAATAGCCAGGCACTCCACGCACGCCACGATAAACACCGCCACGGCCAGCCATTGCGGGTTCAGGGTCAGCCAGCCGGTAATGCCATCGAGCCATGGGCCCATAAAAACAACTCCTTTTTGTAGATCGTCCTTGTAGGGGGCCGGCTTGCCGGCGATGGCGTCCTTGAGTCCGCTATCGCCGGCAAGCCGGGCTCCTACAGGTTTATGTAGGTTTTCAAATCAAAAAATAGTCGCGGCCTTCGACCTGGCCCCGGCGCAGCGGGTTCCGTGTGCAATACGGCGCATAGCCGGCATCGACGAAGCGGTACATCAGGTGTTCATCGCGACCGCCGGGAATGCCCAGGCGGGTGGTCTGGATAACCTGGCCGGGCGCCAGGCCTACGTCTTCGACGTACAGCAACTCTTGATCAAAGCGCTTGGCGTCCCACATCGGCACCTTCAAACCCAGGGCCTTGCACAGCAAGGTCTGGCCGGCACACAGCTTTTGCGAGGCGCGTGGCCTGCCGCTGGCGTCCGGGTTGTTCAACAGCATCTGCGCCAGGCTGGCCGGGCCGGACACTTCATCGGCCCATGGATAGGCCGATTTGATCAAGACGGTAGCGTTTAACCTGTGATTTTTTGGGTGTCTTCTCATGACCGGAATCATACCGAAAGCCCCGGCTTTTCTCACTCCGTGGGATTTCTCCGGTGTCTGACGCAACCGGACAAATGACCTTTAAAAGCTCCTGTGCTTCGATCAGGGTGGTTTGATGTGCGGGGACTTGTACCCGTGCAGAAAATCGCCGGATACGCGGTGATATGGCCGCTACGCGGGGCCGTGCGGTGGCTCGGCTATTCTGGTGACGCTTCGCTTTAAAATCACAAGCTTTTAAAGTCAAGATAAAGGGCCTAAGCACAATAGACCATATATGGACGAAAACGGAAAATTGACATTAAAAAAGCCCTTCCGGGCTGGTTTAGATTCGCATCATGTCTACTAGACTTTTATAGTGTTTGTTCGTCTCATTAAATGTCACCATCACATCAACACCATCAATTGTATAAACAGGGTTTAACAATGATGGTCTTGTGGCTTTTATTTCTTCGCTTTCTGTTTCTTGATAGTCAAAGGGCTTTAACGTTTGAATCATCGTTAAATGGCCTAAATTGCATTTTAACGTTTTCACCACCTTGCGATCTTTTACGAGCGAGGTCGTTACTCTGTATTCATATTTTAACTCTTTAAAAAAGAAAAAGTCTCTTGGTGTTAAGGCTTCATCAAAAGCCAACCTAACAACCGGCTCAATATCCACATTGTTAATCGCTACTAAATCACGAGCGGCTATCAATCTAGAATATTTCTCACAAGTCGAAATTGTCGAAATTGCTTTGTATTTTTTTGTCTTGCATATCTTGATTACTGAATAATCATAATCAAACTGATCATCTAAGTTGAACAAGTGGATTTTTTTCTGCGTAGATTCTTCGTATTCTTCTGATTTGAAATAATCATTAAACACATAATTGGCGTTAGTAATTGCTGATGGTATTTTGGTGACCAATAAAAATCTTGTTGGGTTTTGATAGTTGTTAGTAAAATGTGTATCGCCGCCAACTGGAACAAATGAACCGCATGTGTAAAATGCTTGCTCTGCTAATTCAACTAGATTAAATTTCTTTTTGATGTTTGTCATAAATCTCCTTCTGTGTGTTAATTTGGCTTAAAAGGTGGTTTTACCCAACCTTTTAAATGGTCTTTCTTTTTTAAGCATCAAGCTCATTAAGCAAAAGCTCTATTGCTTTTATTTTCAATAAGCATTGCTCATATAAAATCTCATTTTTAGCGTCGTCTTTGGTTGATACATACAAAGTATCAACAAAGAATAACTCTAAACTCTCTTGCTCGTTATTAGCATAATTCAATTGACGCTCTAAATATTCTTTCACTACATTCATTTTTTCTTTATTCATTTTAATTACCTTTCTAGTTGGCTTACTTTAATTAAAACATTTAAAAGTATAAAGTCAATAGAAAGGGCCTAACTAATTTAATGTATAGGGCTTATTGTCCAACCCTATTTTTAAACAATGTTCAACCTTAAATATATTTTCAATCTGCTATTGACACGTAACTTATGGCTTACGAAAGCCATAAAACGACCATTGCAAAAATGGCAAAACTCAAAAATTTGCAAGATTTTCTAAAATAAAATTGATGATTTTTTATTGAAAAATAAATAGTCAAAAGAAAGGGCCTAAACCAAACAGGCACAAAAAAGCCCCAATCAAGGGGCTTAATTTTTTCTCAAAAAATGTCAGGCAGTGACAGGAACGCCGCCGAGCTTTTCAATCAACACATCGAATGAATTAACATCGTTTTTCTTCATCAGGTCAGCCAGATAATCAGCGTATGTACTGAATCCGAGTTTCTCAATTTTCGCACCGACAGCCCCCGCTTTCTTGCTTTGTAGGATCGTCTCTACGCCATCAATCACAACTTTAAACTTCGGGGCTTTCGCCTTTGTGGTCTTTACGCTCACGCTTTTGACGTTTTTAGCGGCTGTTTTTACATTGTGAAGGGAATGCACCACGTCGATAAAATCGGCCACGTTATAGCCGTGTTTCTCTCGCAGGGCTTCAAGCTCTTCAACAAATTTTAGAACCTTGGCTTCTTTCTCATCAGCTTGAAGAGTCTTGATTTGTTCAGCAATTGCGTTTTGTTGTTCAGCAATTGCGTTTTGTTGTGCGAGTAGATCAAGCAATTTAGACATTGTTAAACAACCTTATGTAATTGACGGAGAAAAATGGAAAAAGTGTTTTCCATTCTAAAATAATATTCAGGCCAGTTGCTTTCAACTGTTTTAGATATTTCTTCTTTTATTATTTGTAGATTTTCTTGGCTTTCGACCTCGGATTCCCGAAGCCCAAGCGTGTAAAGAACAACGTAAAGCGTGTAGGCTTTCAACGATGCTCTTAAACCTGCATCAACACCAAACAGCCCCATATCTACGTTAGTTTTAAGCTGCAATACTTTATCGCAATACTCGTCGAAATGAAGGCAATCTAATGCCTTACCATCTCTTGGATCTCTCCACCACTGATCAACTAAGACGCTGAAAACGACTTCTTTGTATTTACCTAAATCGTTATCTGTCATTTCCACCCTTCCATTGATCAAAAAATGGATTTTAAAATCAATCCTTGAAAAAGTCAAAATAAAGGGCCTAGGCTCTAACCAGAAAGATTTTAAGATTTTAGATCCACCAGAAGGGTTTTGACGTTCTGCCCTCATATTTTATATATACATTTACGTAGTAAATATCTTTTACCCTCCTGAAACTATCAAAAAAGCCCGCAAGAATAAGGGAAATCGCAAATGGCTGGTTATAGTTAACTGTAACGGAAACATCGAAAACCACGTTTGTGGTTATAGTTAACTGTAAGATCAAAAATCAATTGTGTCGGTTTTTTCATTAAACAAAGGATAAAACAAATAGCATTAAAATACGGTTTGATATTTATGTAATTTTTTTGCCGTTAGCTATTGATAAATGCAAAAATTATGGTTTGATATGTATATGAATTAAGGATTTTATAACCATGGAATACATTATCACGACAAAAAAAAGGAAAGTCGCAACGCTAGAAAACTATATTTCAGTGCCTAAATTATTCCTTGCTTTGCCATTTTTTACGCCTAAAAACTCGACTTCAACTGAAAGTATTATCAAAGTTGAAAAGTTCGGGGAATTGAAAGATATAAAAATGAAGTCCGTCAATCTCTCAGTTATTAGAGATTTTGAGGTTTTTCTTTTCTTGATGAAAAAAGCATATTTGAAAAAATCAAATACCTTTAAATTCGACAATACTGAAATATATAAGCTTTTAAATATAGAGACTAATCATCGCGACAGCTTCATAAAAGACGTTTTTATTAACATGATTGAAGAGAAATTGAGTTCAATTGATATTTCATATACAAAAAATGAAAACGGCATAAGCACGAGATCAGGCTTTAAATTTATTGAATATCGACAAGTAGACAAAAAAACAACGTCAATAAGATTAAGCAAAGAATTTATTGAGTTTTTCAATGAGCTTGAATATCTCTACGATATACCGCTCGAAATTTTGGCTTTATTAAGAAATGAATATCAACGAATTTTGTATATCCTCTATGTGTGTAATAGAAAAAATGCGACCAATTTTTTTACTGTTGAAGATTTAAGAAAGCGTTTCAACGTATCAAATAAAATGTTAGATAAAACGTTTGTGATGAACATAAGAAAAGCAAATGATTCATTGTTAGCTCTTGGGCTAATTACTAAATGCGAAGAAGACAAAGAGGGTGGTAAGAAAAACGGCAAAACAATGACATTTAAAGTCGATTACACATATAAGACTTTATACACAGATTTAGGCAAGAAAAAGGCGGCGGCTGCTAAGAATTTAGATGCTTTTAAAAAGCCGATAAAGGTCAAAAAACCTAAGATTACAGAAGAAGCTGAACAACCAAAAATAACAGATGAAGGAGATTCGGAATGGATATAGAAGAAATCAGAGAAATAGATTTAAAGCACGTCAGCCTAGCCGCTCAGGCGTTGATTACGCACATTGAAAGCATATTGCCAACAATCCCTAGCGAGCGTGTAAAACAGCTCGTAGCGATGTTGCTAGGCACCGCTATCAGCAAGGGCGGGAATGTGGCCATGTTGCGTCAGATTTTGTTGTTCGCAGTGACAGCAATTGAAAGTAGTGCATTGATTGAACACAAGATGGATAACAACGATCTTGAATACAACCCAGTCACAGGGGAAATACTCAGTGAAATAAACGTATTGCCAGCCATGCTTCCAGTCGAAAAAATGCTGAAAGAAATTAACGAAAAGAAAGCATCAAAAGCAAAACCAAATGAACAAAAACCGCCAGCGGTTTAACATCGATCAGGAGAATGATGAATGTAAGAAATGTAATCACCTTTTTAACACTGCTTTTCCTTCCTGCCGTCGCATTCGCTGACGGTGATGCAACCGCCGCCCTTGTTGAAATGATTTCGGGATACATTGGGCTAATCAAGCTTGTTGTTTTTTTGATCGGGTTCATCGTTTTCATTAGCGGTGCGTATAAGCTGATTTTGCTTACTGAACAGGGCGGAAAAATGGCAAAAGGTGTCCCGCTCATGTTCATAATTGTTGGTTCAATAATGATGAACCTTACAACGTCCATAGGTGTGTTTGGAAACACCTATTTTAAGGCCGGAGACTTCTGTTTCGTTGTTTCCGAAGGTGCGATAAATAACGCCTGTATGAATACAGAAATATCGGGGCTTACTGGTGAGCTAAAAAGCAGAATAGAAAAGCTTTCGAGTGGAGGCACAGCCGAAAAGTTTTTGGAAAACATTCAAATCATCATTGGGATTTTTCAAATTATTGGTTTGATTTATTTTTCAGTGGGTGCCTATGGATTAGCACAAGTTGCGAATGGATCATCAAAAGATAGCGGTTACGGTAAACCCATTATCACAATGTTTGCGTCTGCATTGATTGTCGATATTCCGCACACCGCACAAATGGCAATCGACACATTGCACAAAATAGGAATTAACTTTTAATAACCATGGGGGAAATTATGAAAAATACGATATTGCTTTTAACGCTTTTATTCTCAGTTAATGCTCTAAGTGCAGAAAGAGCACCGGCATGGTGGAAAGACAGCACATGCAAACAAACAATGAACAGAGATTGGCTGCTGCTGGTTGCCGATGGTTACAGCCGTGCAGAAGCCACTAGAAGAACGAACGAAAATTTTAAAACGTGTATTTGTAGCACTGGTGATGAATCTAAAAGTGCCGTTGATTCACTTCTAGCAAATTATGAAATCGAAATGATTTCAGAGAATACGGGAAGCATCATAACCGTACCTATTAAATATGGTCGAGATTTTACGATTATGTGGATAGGTCAAAGTCGTGAGTGTTACATAAATGTGCATACGACAGAGCTTTGTAATAACGCTGGTTTCATGGGTGAAGCACGTCAGTCATACAGAGTATTTGAGACATATGACGCGAAAAATAACCTTTGCGTGACGGATGTTGATAACAAATTTTTCAAAGGCGAATAATTAAACAAGCAATACATGTGAAATAAAAATAAGCCCGGAGCGGGCTTGTTTCTCGCATTTGATTTTTTAATATTATTATATATAATAATATTAACAACATCTTTTCTAACATGAAAACATCAAATTTAGTAACACTAGTAACAGCCATCGCGGTCGCTTCTTTCCTCGTTTCAATTTACTTCGCAGTATCCGCCAATTTTTACACATTCACTTTTATATTCTTGATCGCCATTGAGTGCCTTGGCATTTATGCATTATTAAATTTGAAAGGTGAAGCAAAAAGGAGAGAAAACAAAACAAACAACACTAATGAGGTATCACAATGATTAGACTTTCACTTTTAACAATCGCAATTTTTGCTTCAATGTCAGCTAATGCGGCTTACCAATTACGCTATCCGCTAGAAGAAAAGCTTGGCGGGTCATTGCCTGATAATTCCTTGACGTGGGTTGGTGATACCAATGGCGGGACTGTGGGTGGCGGTGGTACTGGTGGTGGTGATGACGGTTCAACCATTGATCCAACACCAGAGGAACCGGAATCACCAGAAGCAAAACCAGAAAGAAAGCTTATTGCCACTCTTAATTTTACGCCGCTTTATGGTCAAGGCGAACCAAATCTATTAACAGAAAATAATCTAAATGTTTTTGTTATTCAAACATCAACATTTGCAATCAAAGGAGCTTTGAACCACAACCAAAATTACTACATTACTAATAATGGTAATGAATGTAAATATATTGCTGACGTTTGCACAATGAACGTTAATTGCGTTTATTCAAGAAGCGGATTAAGTGGAGCTTATACGATGTTATCAGTCAGCCAAAGTGAAGCGGCTGCTTGTTTTGACTTTGAGATAAGAAACTTCGATAAGAAATATTTAAAAAATGTCACGATATACGACAACCCAAAAACAGAATGAAGAAAACGCCAAGAAGGCGTTTTTTTATTGCGGTATAAATTTTTGAAGTCTACGTTTTTTGTTCTCATGTTGTTCATTTTCTGCTTGTTTTTGACTTTCTTTATTCTGAGCGTCAAGCACTCGCATTTCTGAAAGCATTTCATTCATTGGGCCTTGTGCGTCATGCACAGCGAACACATCAACGATTTTTTCAAGAGCACCTTCCATTACTCCTGCGGCAATAGTTGCAGCAGTTGAAGCGGCATCCATTCCAGCATTTTTTACGCCATTAGCGGCATCCGCTACCGTTGGTTTTTCTGTTTCTATTGCTGTTGGTTTTTCAGTTGATTTTATTGCCAACGGTTCAACTGTTTTTTCAGCAACTTTTTCAGTTGGTAAAGATTTAATATTGCTATCTTGTGACCTGTTGTAATATTTGGTTTTATCTTCAAGTTGTCTTTCGAGTTCTTCAACGTCTTTCTTTGAAGGTTTAAAACCTTCAAACGAGTAGCCTTTTTCACTCATAGACATTAGGTGAAATTGCAACCACATTTCACGTTTAAATTTTTCACCACCAGTGACATAAATGTCGCGATTGTTTTTATCTTCCATGAGTTTTTGCAAACCAGCTTTTGCAGACGATGGGGTAACTCTGTCGTACTTAACAGTCCCGGTGGAGGCTTCAAACTCAAAAGCTTTTTTATCATTTCTATTGAAATAGTAATTGCCATCCTCATCGTGATGATAATTCACATACAATGTTTTTTGATGACCTTGAAAATTTTTATAATTGCCATTGTCATAATATTCCGCATATTGCTTTTTTTTCTCAACTCGTTGCTGCTCTGCATACTTTGAACGCCAGTCGGCAGCGGCATAATCGTCGTAATCCGCATCATGATCTGTTGCTTGATTGGCTGGTGCTTTTGCTGCTGACGATTGATTGGCGGGTGCTGGTGTCGGGTCTTGTGATGGGGCTTCACTGGTAGGGGCCGTAATCGAGCCAGAATCATCATTCCCAGGCTTATCTGTGTGAAGTGATGCAAGCGTAGCGGCAAACTCGGGATCGTCGCCTAATGCTGCTTTTAAGGTCTTGTAGGACACAGCAAGGTCGGAAGCCTTGAAGGTCTGACCATCTTTGGTCATTGAATACGCATCTTTGCCGCTGTGGTGAATGTCGAAGCCAGCACCATTGGCAAGCATCAAGAATTCAGAGGGATTCAACGCATTATCCAGAATGGTTTTTAAATCTTTTTTAAATTTCTTCTTGTATTCATCTTCTGTCTTTGGTTTGCGATGTTCATTGTACAAGCCATATTTCAATTCAAGCTTTTTGATGATTGGGTTGTAATCGATCATCTTGTTATTGACCTTTTTGGTTTCTAAGTCAGTAAGGTGGATCATGGCGTGTACGTGATGGTGCTTGGTGTTCCTTTCAACGACGAACATAGTATGTCTATTTTCACTCAGGCCATTTTTAACGCCGTTTTTTAAATAGACCTCTTTCGCCATTTCGATCATTTGTGCATCTGTAAATTTGTCGCCTTCACTTGGGTGCAATGACAATGAATTGAATTGATAAAGGTTCTGTTGGTTGGGGACGCGAGCACTTTCAAAAATCTTTTCTATGCGGTTGGCATAGGCTTGATTGCTTTCGCCATCAAGTCTTTCAATTGAGCAATCAATTGCGTCGCCTTCGGGATTTAATTTCAATTGATACATTGCAGAATTCGACACGCCACGACTATAGCCGCCTTTTCTCAATTTCATTTTATTGATCATGTTTGGCACCTTTCTTTTTCTTTGATTTAACAAATTCCTTCAAGGTCAGTTCTGCTGAACATTTAACGTTATCCTCATAAATGCAAAATGTATTCACGGCTTTTTCTAATGTTGTGGCAAACGCCAACATGGCGGCGAGATTCTTACCGTTGTCTTTTTCAAGGTAGTTGATCAATGTCTTAAATTTTTCAGGTTGGGATTGAATAAGGTTCAAACCCTTGATTATGTTTTTACCTAACCCGCCAGCTTTTGCAAAAACGTCGTTATAGCTCTCAATCTCATTGATCAAGATCACGTTTGCGTTATTGACTGAATTCATTACGAGATCAGCAACTGACGTTGAACCAGTTGCAGCCATTGCGGCTAGTAGGGTGTCTTTTTCTTCTTGCGATACGCGAAGGGTAAAACGTTTGTCGCGGTTTCTTACTCTTGGTTTTTTGTCATTGCTCATGTTTCTCCTGATCGGGGTTTGTTTTAATTTGGTGAACAAAGGCCGGGGCCTATTGTTCAATGGTTTGCTTCTCTTGCTATTCGCCGGATTTAAAATGTCCACATCTTACTAAGTGGTCATAATGCTTTTTGATTTGCTCCGGTGTCGCCCATCTTATCGGTGTGAATTGCTGCAGTTCGTGTGGTTCATTGCATTTATACATTCTGATTTTTGAAAGCTCATCAAAAAGACTTTTTGTTTCTTTCTCGATCAAATATTTAGTCATTTCTACGTTCGTGCGTTGGATATTATTGAATACATATTCTTCCAACCAGTTTTTCAAGATTGCTTGAAAGTCACCACTGTGAAAATCATGGCCGTAGTAGCGAAGTTCGATGAATACTGACGCAATAGAACTTATCACTCTGGTATCAATCTGCGGGTAAACTGCGGCAAATTCTTCTTGCGTGTACCAGCTATAACAAGTGATTTCTTCCGTTCTGCCACAATAGCGAAGGTTTATTGTTTTATCTCCGATCCTATGGTGCATTTCAATGTAGGTGTCTTCCATGTTCACACTTACTTCTTCATCAAAGTCAAAATCAAAGTCTTTTTCATCAGCGACAACCGCCATTGGTGGTTCGTCCTCGCTATTGAAACCTGTACTTGTAATAGGATCACTGAAATCGAAATCATCATCGTCATCTTTCGGGTTTTGTTTGTCTGTCATAATTTTCCTCATGTTTATGGTTTATTTTTATAGCTCGACGAATACCCGTCGTTCTTCTTCTTTGCCAAGGCTGCATAACAGTCTTCGCATAGCCAAGCCTCTATATATGCACGACTATTTTTTACTGCTTTAAGTTGGCAGCATTTAACGCAAGTTCTAAATTTGTCATATTTACTCATAAGTCCTCATGGTTGGTTTTTGATTTTTCTTTAATGTCCGAAGGCATTAAAGGGGGCTTTCTTTTGACTTTCTGTAATATCCGAAGGTATTACAGCAACGGGCTTTTGACTTTGCTTTTGCCTTTGATCTTGATTTTAGTTTTCAAACGAAGTGCGAAAACCAAGCGGCCCGTCCCGAAGGGTGGACAGACACGACGAAGTCAGTGGCAGTCCAAGGGCCTTGCTTGCAAAGTAAGAAACCTTTAATAATAAATTATCATATATTATAGTGCTGTCAAATTAGTGGACTGCCAACTATATAAAAATGTGGACTGCCAATTTTAAGACTGCCAAAAAAAATAGCCATCCAAATTTGGACAGCCATTTTATACCGTTTGATTTTTAGACCATATTCAGAAAGCATGTTAAACGTTTGATGGCTAGATTATTGGGGTGTGTATTCTTTGGCGGCTGCATACATGGTTTTAGTCATTTCATCCATATTGTAATCATGTACCCCCACATCTTTCATCATTTGCCGGGTTATTCCATTTTTAAATTCAATTTTTACAGTGGTGTTAAAAAAATGAATGTGCATGCTGTTTATAATCTCATGTAGCACAAGATTAATTTTTGCACGGGTTTCATAAGTGCCATTGTCTTTAAGTTCTTCGATGGCGTTATCTACGTTGGTGTTATAGACGTTTAATTGTGAGATTTGAGCGTGTAGCTCAGTGCGTTCAATTACCAAGGCTTTATTGTCATTTTCTGCGTTCTTAGCGGTTTCAATCATGAAAGCGGGAAGATCGCCAGTTTCAATAAATGATTTTTGAAAGTTTTCAAGAAGCTTTTGATTTTTCTCGATCTTGGTTTCAATCGCCCGGATTTTTTTGATTAGTTGTTCAAGTGGGTTATTTTCGTTTAGAACGTCCGCAAGGTTGATTTCTTGAATAGTTTTCAACATAACAGCCTCAAAATCGTCATAACGCCAACGGGTCAATAAACATTCTTTTGTAAATTTAGCTTTTTTACATACAAGATAATTTGTAGATTTAGGAACCTTTGCACGTTTATCAATGCCGGAATTTAATAAGTGGACGGGGCCACCACAAATCGAACATTTCAACAATCCGGTAAAAAGGTTGGTGAATAGCTTCCCCTTGCGACCTTTGCGGGTCGTATTAGCGGCGGTGATGCGTTGGCATTGCTCAAAGGTTTCACGGCTTACAATCGCCGGAAAATAGCCTTCAATGGGTTCACCAGCGGGAACTAGATCACGTTTCCCGGTGCCTTGTTTTTGGGGTTGATAAAATCCGAAGGTTGCCGGGTTTCTCAACATTTTTGAAATGATTGAAGGTTCCCAGTATTCCGCACCTTTGAAAGTCGGAATATTTCGCTCATTCAAGATGTTTTTGATTTTCAGCGAACCATTCCCATTTTGATAGAGATCAAAGATTAGGCGGACGGTTTCAGCTTTATCAGGATTGAGAACGTAGCGACGGCGTTTAATCTGTTTACCTTTGCTTTCGTCCATTACAAAAAATGATTCTGTATCAAGCCACGCCGGGGCCTGTGCGGTCATTGCAACGCCATGACTGGCGGCAAGCTCTCTTTTAAAAGCCCAGTTTTCTAGACCTTTATCTGATTTTGCTTGGCTTTCTTTGTTGGCTCTTGAAGCGTCAATTGACAAAGTGATGATTGAAAAAACATCAATTTCGGCAAGGATTTTTTGTTCTTTGTCGCTAATGATGGCTAATTTCAAGCCTTTCGACAGGATCGTATTGACCTTTAAAAGTGCGTCAATCGGGCCGCGACGGGTTAGACGGTCGATGTTTTCGAGTGCGAACACATCACCTGGAGAGAATTTTCCGGCTTCTAGATCGGTGAAGAACCGGGCAAGTTGCTTTTGCTCGGCATCGTCGGAGAACGACGAACGTCCAATGTCTTCAATTGAATGACTTTCATCGAGCGAAAGCCCATTTCTTGAGGCAAAATCAGCGATCAGTTTTCGCTGACGTTCAAGCGAAAAGCCTTTCAACTGCTCGCTTGTAGACATTCGAAGGTATGAGATTAAACGTGCCATCTGCTGCCGCCTGTAAGATCCGATCTTACAGGTATTATACGCCCGACTTGATCAGCACCGCATTTCCCGGGCCGTGAGCGCTGAAGTTCAGCGAGTCACCGCCGCGGGCGTAGTACATATAGATGTGGCCGCCGTCCAGAAACAAAGCCTTACGCTTTTCTGTGTAGCCCAGCGACGCGTGGCTGCCTTTTTCGGCGAGGTAATAGGCTTCGGTTTCAATAATTCGCGCTGACAGCCACAAATCGCCGACGCGATGGCGAATGACTTTTCCGAGCAATTCCCGCGCGAGCAATTGCGCGTCACGGTCGAAAAAGCCGTCGGGCAGGGCGTTGGCGGGGATCAGCGGAGCAAAACTGGACATGGCGATCAAAGGTGACAGGGCTAAATGTGACAGGATGATAACAACTCCAGCCTTAATTCCCGCTGAACGTCAGGTTTTTACAGTTCATTTCGACCATCCGCCCCTCACCGCTGTCCGTAGGACGGCGTCACAGCTATAATCTGCCGCTTTCCTCTTTGCCAAGACCCCACCAGACCATGACTGAGTCCGTTCTTGACTACATGACCCGCCTGGGTCGCGCTGCCCGTCAGGCCTCGCGGTTGATCGCCCGTGCGAGCACCGCGCAGAAGAACCGCGCCTTGCTGGCGGCCGCCGACGCTCTGGATGCTTCGCGCTCCGAGCTCAGCGCGGCCAACGAACAGGATTTGGCCAACGGCCGGGCCAATGGCCTGGAGCCGGCGTTGCTGGATCGCCTGGCGCTGACGCCGGCCCGTATCGACGACATGATCGAAGGTTTGCGTCAGGTGGCCAAGCTGCCTGACCCCATCGGTGAAATCCGCGATATGCGCTACCTGCCGTCGGGCATTCAAGTCGGCAAGATGCGCGTGCCCCTGGGCGTGATCGGCATCATCTATGAGTCGCGTCCAAACGTGACCATCGACGCCGCGAGCCTGTGCCTCAAGTCCGGCAACGCTACCATCCTGCGGGGCGGTTCCGAGGCGATTAATTCCAACCGCGCCATTGCCGCGTGCATTCAGCAGGGCCTGGCCGTGGCCGAACTGCCGGCCGAAGTGGTGCAAGTGGTGGAAACCACCGACCGCGCCGCCGTTGGCGCGCTGATCACCATGCCGGAGTTCGTCGACGTGATCGTGCCGCGCGGCGGCAAGAGCCTGATCGAGCGCGTGAGCCGCGATGCCAAGGTGCCAGTTATCAAGCACCTGGATGGCGTCTGCCACGTGTTCATCGACGTCGCCGCCGACCTCGACAAGGCGATCCGCATTGCCGACAACGCCAAGACTCATCGCTACGCCCCGTGCAACACCATGGAAACCCTGCTGGTGCACGCCGGCATTGCCGAGCGCGTGCTGCCGCCGCTGGCTGCCATCTACCGCGACAAGGGCGTCGAGCTGCGCGGTTGCGAACGTACCCGGGCGATCCTCGGCAGCGACGTGATCGAAGCCACCGAGCAGGATTGGTACACCGAGTACACGGCGCCGATCCTTTCGATCCGCATTGTCGACGACCTGGACCAGGCCATCGACCACATCAATAAATACGGCTCCAAGCACACCGACGCCATTGTCACCGAGCATTTCAGCGATGCCCGGCGTTTCCTCAACGAAGTGGATTCCGCTTCGGTAATGGTCAACGCCTCGACGCGCTTTGCCGATGGCTTCGAGTATGGCCTGGGGGCGGAGATCGGTATCTCCACCGACAAGCTCCACGCACGCGGCCCGGTTGGCCTGGAAGGGCTGACCAGCGAGAAGTACGTGGTCTTCGGTGACGGTCATGTGCGCACTTGATGGGTAAACGCATCGGGCTGCTCGGCGGTACCTTCGACCCCGTGCACATCGGCCATTTGCGCAGCGCCCTGGAAGTCGCGGACGCCCTCGGGCTGGATGAGCTGCGCCTGGTGCCGAATGCCCGGCCGCCCCATCGCGACACGCCGCAGGTGTCTGCGCAGCAGCGCCTGGAGATGGTCCGCCTCGCTGTGGACGGCATTGCACCGCTGGTGGTGGACGACCGCGAACTCAAACGCGACAAACCGTCCTACACTGTCGACACCCTGGAACTGATGCGGGCCGAGTTGGCCGCGGATGACCAGTTATTTCTACTTTTGGGCTGGGACGCGTTTTGCGGCCTGCCCACTTGGCACCGCTGGGAAGAGTTGCTCCAGCATTGCCACATCCTGGTGCTGCAACGCCCGGATGCCGACGCAGAATCGCCGGATGCCTTGCGCAACCTGCTGGCAGCGCGGTCGGTAAGTGACCCTTTGGCCCTGACCGGGCCGAGCGGGAATATTGCATTCGTCTGGCAAACCCCGCTTGCGGTGTCTGCCACCCAGATCCGTCAACTGCTGGCCAGCGGGAAGTCGGTACGTTTCCTGGTGCCTGACGCGGTCCTGGCCTACATCGATGCGCACGGGCTTTACCGTGCGTCGAACTGAAAAGGCGCGCTTGAACGCACGAACAGTCGTGCAGCGAGCGCCCGAACATACGAGCAAAACGAGTTTTATATGACGAACAAAGACGTAAGCAAAGTTAAGCGCAAAGGCACGTTCAAGAGCGCTCCTCTGCCAGTAGAAGCCCACACCGGCCCTGAGCTGGCTGGCGAAGAGCTGGTCAAGGTTGCCGTGGCTGCCCTGGAAGACGTGAAGGCCCAGGACATCCAGGTCCTGGACGTGCGCGACAAGCAGAGCATCACCGACTTCATGATCATCGCCACCGGTACCTCCAACCGCCAGATCGGCGCGATGCTGGACAAGGTTCGCGAAGCGGTCAAAGCCCAGGGCGTCAAGCCATTGGGTGAAGAAGGCAAGGGCGACAGCGACTGGGTTCTGTTGGACATGGACGACGTGATCGTTCACATGATGACCAGCAACGCCCGTCAGTTCTACGACCTGGAGCGTCTGTGGAAAGGCGCCGAGCAGAGCCGTGCCGCTGATGGCAAGCACCACAGCCCTGAAGTTGGCCACGCGCACTTCGACAAGCTCAATAAAGACCAGGAATAAGGAACGGCTGTGCGCCTGCGTCTGATCGCTGTCGGTTCACGCATGCCCAAGTGGGTGGAAGAAGGCTGGCATGAATATGCCAAGCGCCTGCCATCCGAATTGGCGCTTGAATTGGTGGAAATACCGCTCAACACCCGGGGCAAGAATGCCGACGTGGCCCGCTTCATCCGTCAGGAAGGCGAAGCCATGTTGGCCAAGGTCGGGCCCAACGAGCGGATCGTGACCCTCGAAGTGCACGGCAAGCCCTGGAGCACCGAGCAGTTGGCGGTGGAACTGGATCGCTGGCGCCTGGATTCGCGCACGGTCAACTTCATGGTCGGCGGCCCCGAAGGGCTGGCGCCGGAAGTGTGCGCGCGGGCGGACCAGCGCTGGTCGCTGTCGCCCCTGACACTGCCGCACCCGTTGGTAAGAATCCTGATCGGTGAACAGCTGTATCGCGCCTGGACAGTTCTGTCCGGGCACCCTTACCACAAATAATCTGCGCCCTGCCTGATGACCCAGCCGATCCGCATCAAGGACCACGAGAAAGACGCACGTCTTGTACGCGCGCGGGTGGTGTTCGGCGCGATTTTGGTGGTGGTACTGCTGGGCGTGTTGATTTCCCGCCTGTATTTCCTGCAGGTGATCCAGTACGACTATCACTCCACGCTGTCGGAAAACAACCGGGTGCACGTGCAGCCGATTCCGCCGACCCGTGGGCTGATTTTCGACCGCAATGGCGTGGTGGTAGCGGATAACCGGCCCAGCTTCAGCCTGAGCATGACCCGCGAACGCTCCGGCGACTGGCAGCAAATCCTCGACGTAATCGTCGAAGTGCTGCAGCTGACGCCGGAAGACCGGGTGATCTTCGAAAAACGCATGAAGCAGGGGCGCCGGCCATTCGAGCCGGTGCCGATCCTGTTCGAGCTGACCGAAGAGCAGATCGCCCGGATCGCGGTGAACCAGTTCCGGCTGCCGGGTGTGGAAGTGGTGGCGCAGCTGGTGCGTCACTACCCGCAAGGGGCGCACTTCGCGCATTCGGTGGGCTACATGGGCCGGATCAACGAGAAAGAGCTGAAGACCCTCGACCCGGTCAACTACAGCGGCACCCACCATATCGGCAAGACCGGCATCGAGCGTTTCTACGAGCCGGAACTGCACGGGCAGGTGGGTTACGAGGAAGTCGAGACCAACGCCCGTGGCCGTGTATTGCGGGTGCTCAAGCGCACCGACCCGGTGCCCGGCAAGGACATCGTGCTGAGCCTGGACATCAAGTTGCAGGAAGCGGCGGAGATGGCCCTGGGCGGTCGCCGGGGTGCCGTGGTAGCGCTGGACCCAAGCACTGGCGAAGTGCTGGCGATGGTCAGCCAGCCAAGTTTTGACCCGAACCTGTTTGTCACCGGGATCAGCTTCAAGGCCTATGCCGAGTTGCGTGATTCCATTGACCGGCCGTTGTTCAACCGCGTGCTACGCGGCCTGTATCCGCCGGGCTCGACCATCAAGCCAGCGGTGGCGATTGCCGGCCTGGATTCCGGTGTGGTCACGGCGTCGAGCCGCGTGTTTGACCCCGGTTACTACATGCTGCCCAACTACGATCACAAATACCGTAACTGGAACCGCACCGGCGACGGCTATGTGGACCTGGACACGGCGATCATGCGTTCCAATGACACCTACTTCTATGACCTGGCCCACAAGCTGGGGATTGATCGGCTGTCGGCCTACATGGGCAAGTTCGGCCTCGGTCAGAAAGTCTCCCTGGACATGTTCGAAGAATCTCCGGGCCTGATGCCTTCCCGTGAATGGAAGCGTGCGACCCGCCGCCAGGCCTGGTTCCCGGGCGAAACCCTGATCCTGGGGATCGGCCAGGGTTATATGCAGGCCACGCCGCTGCAACTGGCCCAGGCCACTGCGCTGGTGGCCAACAAAGGTGTGTGGAACCGTCCGCACCTGGCCAAGACCATCGAGGGCGAACGCCCGCTGGATGAAAACCCGATTCCCGACATTGTGCTGCGCGACCCGTCCGACTGGACCAAGGTTAACCACGGCATGCAGCAAGTGATGCACGGCGCCCGGGGTACAGCGCGTAAAGCGGCAGTGGGCGCGCAGTACCGGATTGCCGGCAAGAGCGGTACGGCCCAGGTGGTCGCGATCAAGCAGGGCGAGAAATACGACCGCTCCAAAGTTCAGGAACGTCACCGTGACCACGCCTTGTTCGTCGGCTTTGCCCCGGCCGACAACCCGAAAATCGTCGTGGCGGTGATGGTCGAAAACGGCGAGTCCGGCTCCGGCGTGGCCGCGCCCGTGGTGCGCCAGGTGATGGACGCCTGGCTGTTGGCCGACGACGGCAGGCTCAAGCCCGAATATGGCGGCCCCCCTTCAAGCACCGAGGTTACGGCCAGTGAAGAGTAATTTTGATCGCATCCTTTCCAGTGAGGATGTGATGCGCCGACGCGCCACCTTGCTGCAGCGTATGCACATTGATGGGCCGTTGCTGATCCTGCTGCTGACCCTGGCGGCGGGCAGCCTGTTCGTCCTGTATTCGGCCAGTGGCAAGAACTGGGACCTGCTGATCAAGCAGGCGTCCTCGTTTGGCCTGGGCCTGTTGTCGATGGTGGTGATTGCCCAGCTGGAGCCGCGCTTCATGGCGCGATGGGTGCCGCTGGGTTACGTCGCCGGCGTGTTGCTGCTGGTGGTCGTGGACGTGATGGGCCACAACGCCATGGGCGCCACTCGCTGGATCAATATCCCGGGGGTGATTCGCTTCCAACCGTCGGAATTCATGAAGATTTTGATGCCGGCGACCATCGCCTGGTACCTGTCAAAACGCACACTGCCGCCCCAGCTCAAGCACGTGGGCATCAGCCTGATATTGATTGGCGTGCCGTTTATCCTGATCGTGCGCCAGCCCGACCTCGGTACCTCGCTGCTGATCCTCGCGGGCGGCGCGTTCGTGCTGTTCATGGGCGGCCTGCGCTGGCGCTGGATCCTCAGCGTGCTGGCTGCAGCGGTGCCGGTGGCCGTGGCCATGTGGTTCTTTTTCATGCACGACTATCAGAAGCAGCGAATCCTCACGTTCCTCGACCCCGAGAGCGACCCGCTGGGCACCGGCTGGAACATCATCCAGTCGAAGGCGGCCATCGGTTCCGGCGGCGTATTCGGCAAGGGCTGGCTGCTGGGCACCCAGTCGCACCTGGACTTTTTGCCGGAAAGCCACACCGACTTTATTATCGCGGTGATGGGCGAGGAGTTCGGCCTGGTAGGCATCTGCGCACTGTTGCTGATTTACTTGCTGCTGATCGGTCGCGGCCTGGTGATTACTGCCCAGGCGCAGACGCTGTTCGGCAAATTGCTTGCCGGCAGCCTAACAATGACGTTTTTTGTTTACGTTTTCGTCAACATCGGTATGGTCAGTGGCCTGTTGCCGGTGGTTGGGGTGCCGTTGCCGTTCATTAGCTACGGCGGAACTTCGCTGGTGACATTGCTGTCAGCGTTTGGGGTTTTGATGTCGATCCATACCCATCGTAAGTGGATCGCACAGGTTTGAATAAGGTGAAG
Source organism: Pseudomonas sp. BIGb0558 (assembly GCF_024807515.1). NCBI lineage: Bacteria > Pseudomonadati > Pseudomonadota > Gammaproteobacteria > Pseudomonadales > Pseudomonadaceae > Pseudomonas > Pseudomonas sp. BIGb0558. Next base: position 77,347 of record NZ_JANUEW010000007.1, on the reverse strand, counting down.
ATGTCAATGCAAGTAATGCGCGGCTGGGCTGCTCGGCACGTGTCCTGGATGGGCCTGCTGGGCCTGCTGGGAGCCGCTGTGCAGGAAGCGCAGGCCGGCGACTACGACGGTTCGCCCCAGGTTGCCGAGTTCGTCGGTGAGATGACCCGTGACTATGGTTTCGCCGGTGAACAGCTGATGGGCGTGTTCCGCGAGGCCCAGCGCAAGCAGGCGATCCTCGACGCCATTTCCCGGCCCGCCGAACGCGTGAAGCAGTGGAAGGAATATCGCCCGATGTTCCTGACCGACGCCCGCGTGGCGCGTGGCGTGGACTTCTGGCGCCAGCACGAGGCCGTGCTGGCCCGCGCCGAGCAGGAGTACGGCGTACCGGCCCAGGTGATTGTGGCAATCATCGGCATCGAAACTTTCTACGGCCGCAACACCGGCAGCTACCGGGTGATCGACGCCTTGTCGACCCTGGGCTTCGATTACCCGCCGCGCGCCGAATTTTTCCGCAAGGAACTGCGCGAGTTCCTGTTGTTGGCCCGTGAAGAACAGGTCGACCCGTTGACCCTCAAGGGCTCCTACGCCGGGGCCATGGGCCTGCCGCAGTTCATGCCGAGCAGCTTTCGCGCGTATGCCGTGGATTTTGACGGCGACGGCCATATCAATATCTGGAGCAACCCCGATGATGCCATCGGCAGCGTTGCCAGCTATTTCAAGCGTCACGGCTGGGTGGGCGGCGAACCGGTGGTGATTCGTGCCGAGGTGACCGGTGACCGTGCCGACGAAGGCCTGACCCAGGGTATCGAACCCGTCAAGACGGTCGGGGAGTTGCGGGCGCTGGGCTGGTCGAGTCAGAATGCGCCACGCGATGATATGCCGGTGACGGCGTTCCGCCTTGAAGGCGAGAACGGCCCGGAATACTGGATGGGCCTGAAGAATTTCTACGCAATCACGCGTTATAACCGCAGTGTGATGTACGCCATGGCCGTGCATCAGCTGTCAGACATGCTGGTCCAAGCACGGGGCAACAAGTAATGCGGGCATCGCCGTTCAATAAACCGCTCAAGCTGGTGGCGTTCGCCGCGTTGTCCTTGCTGGTTGTCAGTTGCTCCACCAGTCGCGGTCCGGCACAAAAGTCCGGTGGTACCGCGATCCGTTCCCAGCCGGGCCTGGACATCAACCGCGCCCACAAAGACGGCGCGCCGTGGTGGGACGTGGATGTTTCGAAAATCCCGGATGCCACGCCGACCCTGCACACCGGTCCTTACAAGGCCAACCCCTATACCGTGCTGGGCAAAAACTACTTCCCGCTGCAAGACTCCAAAACCTACGTGCAAACGGGCACGGCGTCCTGGTACGGCACCAAGTTCCATGGCCAGAACACCGCCAACGGCGAAGTGTATGACCTGTACGGCATGAGCGCAGCCCACAAGACCCTGCCGTTGCCCAGCTACGTTCGCGTGACCAACCTGGACAACAACCGCACGGTAATCCTGCGGGTCAACGACCGCGGGCCATTCTATTCGGACCGGATCATCGACCTGTCCTACGCGGCCGCCAAGAAACTCGGTTATGCCGAGACCGGCACCGCGCGCGTGAAGGTAGAAGGGATCGACCCGGCGCAGTACTGGGCCCAGCGTGGCAAGCCGGCACCGTTGATGCTCAACGAGCCGCAAACCCCGCAACCGCAAGTCACCGCGTCGGCCGGCAAGATCGAGCAGTGGACACCGCCACCGGCGCAGCACGCCCCGGACACGGTCGTCGTACCCCATGCAGCGCCTGGGGCTTCGACAGTGGGCGGGCAGTACCTGCAAGTCGGCGCTTTCGCCAACCCGGATGCAGCAGAGCTGTTAAGGTCCAAGCTCAGCGGGATGGTCAGCGCGCCGGTATTTATCAGCTCTATTGTGCGTAACCAGCAGACCCTGCACCGTGTGCGGATGGGCCCGATCGGCTCGCCGAGCGAAGTTGCGCAAGTGCAGAACAGCGTGCGCCTGGCCAACCTGGGGCAACCCAGCGTGGTCACCGCCGAATAAGCAAGACAAAGGATTGATGGTTCAGGCTCGCATGCGGGTTTGAGCCCTGGTTGTTGGCTCGTTGAACAATAAAAACCCAGGGGCAAGGGGTGGGCGTACAACCGAACACGCGACAGTCTGGCGACGGGCTGTCTGAATAGTTTTGCCCGCGAGGGCAAGTTTCCATAAGCAATTTCGAGAGACGGATGAACATCACCACCTTAGCCAAACGCACGTGCCTGCTTCTTTCGCTGATCATCACCCCGGCCGCCTGGGCGGTTGAAATGGTGCCGGCTTCCCCGCAACTGGCTGCCAAGGCCTGGGTCCTCATGGACGCCGCCAGCGGCAACGTGCTGGTGGAGAACAACGGTGACCAGCGCCTGCCCCCAGCCAGCCTGACCAAGCTGATGACGGCCTACATCGCGACCCTGGAAATCCGTCGCGGCCAGATCGGTGAAAACGATCCGGTGACCGTCAGCGAAAACGCCTGGCGCACCGGCGGTTCGCGGATGTTCATCAAGGTCGGCTCGCAGGTGACTGTCAGCGACCTGCTGCACGGCATCATCATCCAGTCCGGTAACGACGCCAGCGTGGCCCTGTCCGAGCACATCGCCGGCAGCGAAGATGCGTTCGCCGACATGATGAACAAGACAGCCGGCGATCTGGGCATGACCAACAGCCACTTCATGAACCCGACCGGCCTGCCGAACCCTGAGCACTACTCTTCGGCCCATGACATGGCGCTGCTGGCTCGCGCGATCATTCGTGTCGACCCGGTGCACTACGCGATCTACTCCCAGAAAGAGTTCTTCTGGAACAACATCAAGCAGCCTAACCGCAACCTGTTGCTGTGGCGTGACAAGACCGTCGATGGCCTGAAAACCGGTCACACCGACGAAGCCGGCTACTGCATGGTGTCGTCTGCTGTGCGTGACGGGCAGCGCCTGATTGCCGTGGTATTCGGTACCAACAGCGAGCAGGCCCGTGCGGCCGAGACGCAGAAGCTGCTGACTTATGGCTTCCGTTTCTTCGAAACCCAGACTTTCTACCAGAAGGGCACCGAGCTGGCTCAAGCCCCTGTATGGAAAGGCGCGACCCATCAAGTCAAGGCCGGCCTGGCTGAAGACCTGACCCTGACCATGCCTAAAGGCCAGCTCAAGAAGCTCGCTGCCAGCATGACCATGAACCCGCAACTGGTCGCACCGATCGCCAAGGGCGATGTCATCGGCAAGGTCGAAGTGAAGCTGGACGACAAGGTGGTGCACAGCGCCGACCTGATCGCTCTGGACGCCGTCGACGAAGGTGGTATCTTCCGACGCGTGTGGGATAGCATCCGTCTATTCTTCTACAGCTTGTTCAACTGATAGTGTGCACCTGCATGACCCTGCGCTGATCCGGCGCGGGGTTATGCCCGTCGCCACGGCTTACGCTTACGAGGCCGTTACGCCATGACCGATACCGAAGTAAAGGCGCCAAAGATCGAATTCCCGGTGAAGGATTACCCCATCAAGGTAATCAGCGACACGGGCGTGGGTCGCAAGGACACGATCATTGAGATCGTCAAGAAACATGCGACGATCAATGATGAGCGCGTGGATGAGCGTTCCAGCTCCAGCGGCAAGTACACCACCATTCAGTTGCACATCGTGGCGACTGACCAGGACCAGCTCTACAACATCAACAGCGAACTGCGGGCTACCGGCTTCGTGCACATGGTGTTGTGATGTCACAGACCCTGGGCTTTCGCGAGCTCGGCCAAATGGCATACGAACCGGTGTGGCACGCCATGCAACGGTTTACCAACGAGCGCGGCACGCAAGCCCCGGATGAGATCTGGCTGGTGGAGCACCCGCCGGTTTTCACCCAGGGCCAGGCCGGCAAGGCCGAGCATTTGCTGCTGCCGGGAGAAATCCCGGTGGTGCAGGTCGACCGCGGCGGGCAGGTGACTTACCATGGCCCAGGCCAATTGGTGGCTTATCTGTTGCTGGACGTGCGCAGGCTGGGTTTTGGCGTGCGTGAGCTGGTCAGCCGCATGGAGTCATGCCTGATCGAGCTGCTGGCCAGCTACGGTGTGACCGCAGTGGCCAAGCCGGACGCACCGGGGGTTTACGTCGATGGCGCGAAAATCGCCTCCCTGGGCCTGCGGATTCGCCACGGGTGTTCCTTTCATGGCCTGGCCTTGAACGTGGACATGGACCTGGCGCCGTTTCGACGGATCAATCCCTGTGGTTACGCCGGTTTGGCGATGACCCAGTTGAGTGATCACGCAACACCACTAGAATTTGCCGAGGTAAGTGCCCGGCTGCGCGCGCAGCTCGTCAAACACCTCGACTATGCTGAGCAGACGACCCTAACGGGCGGAATCGACTGATTATGACTACTGATGCAGTGCAAACCATGATCCCGACGCTGGATATCACCGAGCGTCCGGCCCCGCGTGCCAAGGTAGAAGCCGGCGTGAAGCTGCGCGGCGCCGAGAAGGTTGCACGCATCCCGGTGAAGATCATTCCGACCACCGAACTGCCGAAAAAGCCTGACTGGATCCGCGTGCGCATCCCGGTTTCGCCGGAAGTCGACCGTATCAAGGCCCTGCTGCGCAAACACAAACTGCACAGCGTTTGCGAAGAAGCGTCCTGCCCGAACCTGGGCGAATGCTTCTCCGGCGGCACCGCCACCTTCATGATCATGGGTGACATCTGCACCCGTCGCTGCCCGTTCTGCGACGTTGGCCACGGCCGGCCGAAGCCACTGGACGTCAACGAGCCGGAAAGCCTGGCCATCGCCATTGCCGACCTGAAACTCAAGTACGTCGTGATCACCTCCGTAGACCGCGATGACCTGCGTGACGGCGGTGCCCAGCATTTTGCCGACTGCATCCGCGAGATCCGCAAGCTGTCGCCGAACGTGATGCTCGAGACTCTGGTCCCGGACTACCGTGGCCGCATGGACGTCGCGCTGGAAATCACCGCCGCCGAGCCGCCGGATGTGTTCAACCACAACCTGGAAACCGTGCCGCGCCTGTACAAGGCTGCGCGCCCGGGTTCCGACTACCAGTGGTCGCTGACCCTGCTGCAGAAATTCAAGCAGATGATGCCGCACATTCCGACCAAATCCGGCCTGATGCTGGGCCTGGGCGAAACCGACGAAGAAGTGATCGAAGTCATGAAGCGCATGCGCGAACACGACATCGACATGCTGACCCTCGGCCAGTACCTGCAGCCGTCCCGCAGTCACTTGCCGGTACAGCGCTTCGTGCACCCGGACGTGTTCGCCTGGTTTGCCGAAGAAGGCTACAAGATGGGCTTCAAGAACGTCGCTTCCGGCCCGCTGGTACGTTCCTCGTACCACGCCGACGAGCAGGCGAAACTGGTCAAGGCCAGCCTGGTCTCGTAAGCCTCGCCCTCACTGTAGGAGCGAGCTTGCTCGCGAAGAACTCAAGAGCACCGCGCGCATCCAGGATGCGCGCGTTATCGTTTACGACCTTCGCGAGCAAGCTCGCTCCTACATGTTGCGGTTAAGTCATCCTCTTCTGTTTGCAACCATTGCTGTTTAGAGTGCCTTGGGCAATCCACACGAGGAGAACCATGGATGACGACTCAATTAACCACTTGTGCGGTACCTGCGCTGCGCGCCGAAGGCGTGATCGGGCTGATTGCCCCTGCCGGGCCGGCCGAGCTGGATATCGACAAGGCCACGCAATGGATGCGCGCCCGGGGCTACACACTGCGGATTTTCCCCGGTGTGGGACAGCGTGATGGCTACCTGGCCGGCAGTGATGATGTACGCCTGAACGACCTGCACGCGGCGTTCGCCGACCCGTCCATCGACGCGATTTTTTGCCTGCGGGGCGGCTACGGCACCCCACGCCTGCTGGACCGCCTGGACTTTGACCTGCTGCGGGCCAACCCCAAGCCATTTGTAGGCTACAGCGATATCACCGCGTTGCACCTGGCGATCAACCGTTACGCCGGCTTCGTCACCTTTCACGGGCCGATGTACAACGCTGACTTGTTAGGTGAAAAGCAACAGCCTACCGAGTCATCGCTGTTCAGTATGCTGCGCGGGCAGGTGAAGGCCGGTAGCCAGCTGACTCACCCTGTGGCCTACCCATTGACCACCGTCGAGCCTGGCATCGCCTGCGGGCGGCTGCTGGGTGGCAATCTATCGATGATCGCCGCGGTAATGGGCACGGATTACGAGATTGATGCCGAGGGCATCATTTTGTTTATCGAGGATGTGAACGAGCCGCTGTACCGCATTGACCGGTTGCTGACCCATTTGCGCCTGGCGGGCAAGCTCGCCCAGGTGGCGGGGGTTGTAGTGGGGGATGTGGCCGGGGTTGATAGCATTGCGCTTGAGCGCCTGCTGAAGCAGACCTTCGAACCGTTGTGCATTCCTGTGCTGTCTGGCTGGCGCAGCGGGCACTGCAACCCGAACCTCACGTTGCCGATGGGCGCGAGGGTGCGGTTGGATGCGGGGGAGAAGCGGTTGGTGTTGGAGCAGGATGTGGTGTTTAAGGCCTGAGCCTTCAGTTGCTTCGCAAGGCCTCATCGCAGGCAAGCCAGCTCCCACAGTTGACCACGTACATCATGAACGACGTGGTCAACTGTGGGAGCTGGCTTGCCTGCGATGGCGATAGTCGCCATACAACGATCTAGCGGCTCTGCAACGACTCCAGCAACTTCACCGTCGGATACCCATCCGCCGGCCAGCCCAGGGACTGTTGCGCTGCACGAATCGCCTTGCGGGTATTGGCGCCGATGATGCCGTCCGGGTTGCCGGCATCGTAACCATTGGCACTGAGCACTGTCTGCAAATCCATCCGCTGCGAGCGAGTCAATGGCAGCTCGTCCTTCGGCCAACTCCCACGAATCACGCCGCCACCGCCGAACCGTTCCGACAACAAGCCAACGGCCAATGCATAGGACGACGAGTTGTTGTACTTGAGGATCGCGCGGAAGTTATCCAGCACCAGGAACGCCGGGCCACGATAGCCGGCCGGCAGCAGCAGGGCTGCGGAAAGCTGGTCCACGTTGGCCGGGACGCTGGCGCCCGGTGGCACCTGGATCCCCAGTTTCAACCATTCGCCAACGGTCTTGCGCACGCTGCCGTCGGCCAGGGCGTAGTCGAAGTTCAACGGCAGTTGCTGCACCTCGAAGCCCCACGGCTGGCCCTTCTGCCAGCCGGAGCTTTGCAGGTAGTGCGCGGTGGAAGCCAGGGCGTCGGCGGGGCTGTTCCAGATATCGCGGCGACCATCACCGTCGAAGTCCACAGCGTGGGTGTTGTAAGTGGTCGGGATGAACTGGGTCTGGCCCATGGCCCCGGCCCAGGAGCCTTTCATCTGGTCGGCGGCGATATCGCCATGCTGGATGATTTGCAGCGCCGCCAGCAGTTGTGCCTGGGCGAACGCGGGGCGACGGCCCTCATAGGCCAGGGTCGCCAGGGAGCGGATCACCGAGTTGTTGCCCTGGAACTGGCCGAAGTTGCTCTCCATGCCCCACACCGAGACCAGCGCCTGGCGGTCAACGCCATAACGTTCCTCAATGCGTTGCAAAATGTCGGCGTATTTCACCAGCAGCGACTGGCCGTTGCGCACCCGTAGCGGCGACAGTGCGCCATCGAGGTATTCCCACACCGGGCGGGAGAACTCCGGCTGGCTGCGGTCGGCGCGAATCACTGCCAGGTCGGGTACGACGTTGGCGAAAGCGGTGTCGAACACCTGAGGCGTGATACCGGCCTTCAGGGCTTCCACGCGAAACCCCGCCTGCCATTCGGCAAAGGTCTGGGTCGGCTGGATATCAAGATTGTCCACCGCCAGTGGCGCAACGACGGCAGGCGCAGCTACCGGTGCAGTCTGGAGCGGGGGCAGGGGTTGGGCATCGGCGGCGGTAGGTTTTTCTGCGCAGGCGACTAATAGAATGAGGCTGGAGGCAGCGATCAGTTGGCGAAGGTGCCAACGACGGGAAAGACTAGAGGGCATGCACGGGTCCAGGGAATACGAATCAGGTACAGACCTTATCATGCCGGAGGGGCGCTTGCCTTCAGGCAGCCAGAAAGTAAGAAGCCTCCCAGCTATTAGACTGGAAGGCTTCGCGGCGGTAGCTGCCTTTGCCTTTGCCGGCTCGTTCCTGGCGACTGCGGAACAACGGCTGGGCGATGATGGATTTGGCCTTGTTGGGGCCATGCTTGGATGGCTTTTTGCTCATGATGGGTACTCTTTGGCGGGTTGATGATGCGGTGCGAATCATCGGCCGAAGTTTGGATTCTGTCCAGCCCAGTGATACGTAGGACTATTCAGCAGGCAACGCCAGGCGCTGTCCTGACATCAAAAGTGACAAACGACTCAGGCTCATCCAGGGCGAACCCGCGGCCTGGCCCTTGATCTGCGCGTCAATGCGCTGGGCTTCCAGCAGCAATTGCGCCCAGCGTTGTGCCGAGTGCCGTTGCAGGGCTTTGCTGATCAGCGGCTTGCGCTTGTCCCAAACCGGTGGCCGGGCCTGGCTGAAGGCCTTGTCAAGCGGGATACCCTGGCTGTATTGCAAGGCAATGTTGGCCAGCAGGCGCAGTTCCCGAGCCAGGGCCCAGAGTATGACCGGCGGCTCCACGCCTTCGCCCCGCAGCCCTTCGAGCATACGCAGGGCGTGGGCGGGTTCGCCGTTCAGGATCGCATCCACCAGGCCAAATACGTCAAAGCGCGCGCTGTCAGCCACGGCGCCTTGTACGGTTTCAACCGTGATCTGGCCGCCTTCAGCCATCAGCTTGAGCTTTTCGATTTCCTGGGCCGCCGCCAGCAGGTTGCCTTCCACCCGCGCCGCAATCAGCTCTACCGCGTCATGGCTGGCGGTGAGTCCGGATTGGGACAGACGCTGACGAATCCACTGTGGCAGTTGATTGCTGTCCACCGGCCAGATCTGGATGAACTGGGTCTGTGCCCCTTCCACCAGTGCCTTGCCCCACTTGGTCTTCTGCGCGCTGCCATCGAGCTTGGGCAGGCTGATCAGCAGCAGCGTGTCTTCGGCAGGACGTGCGCAGTACTCCATCAACGCCGCCGCGCCTTTGTCGCCGGGCTTGCCCGAAGGCAGGCGCAGTTCCAGCAGGCGTTTCTCGGCGAACAGCGACATGCTTGCCCCGGCTTGCAGCAGCGTACCCCAGTCGAAACTGGCGTCGGCGCTGAACACCTGGCGTTCATCGAAGCCCTGTTGGCGGGCGGCGGTGCGAATCGCGTCCGCGGCCTCCTGGCACAGCAGCGGGTCATCACCGCTGACGATGTAGACGGGCGCAAGGCTGCCTTGCAGGTGCTTGGCGAGTTGGGCGGGGGCGAGTTTCATAGGCAGGGCGAACGGGGCGCCAGTGGCGCCCCGTCTGGCTTACTCAGCTGGGACTTCGACAGGCGATTGTTTCGGCTGGCTGTTTTCATACTCTTGCGCAGCTTTCAGCGCATCGGCATCTGCCTTGGCCTTGTTATCTGCCGTCTGTTGCAGTTGATCCAGTTTTTCCGGGGTGATCAGTTGCAGGCGCAGAAGCATGCGCTGCACCAGCTCACGACGCATTTCCTTGCGCACCTGGATGGTTTCGGAGTCCGAACCCACCAGGTTGTTGCCGTCGTGGCTCACGACTTTCTGTACCTGGATCTTGTCGCCCATCAACGGCAGGTGGTCGTGGCCCTGGATTTCGAAGAAGAGCGTGGTGCTCAGCTCGATGTCCGAAGCACGCCCGGCACTGGCATAGCTGAGGTTGCGCTGCTCTTCTTTCTCATCCAGCAGGTTCAGTTTGTAAGCCGCGCCTGAATAGACTTTGACACCACTGCTTTCCAGGACCTGGCGCAGCTGTTGCACGGTCTCGCCGTAGGAGTTACGGGCGGTGACGTCCAGTTCCTTGATCGCCAGTTCGGTGGTGCCGGTGCCGCGCAGCTGGAAGCCGCAAGCGCTCAGTAGCACGGCAAGGCCCATAACCAGCAGATTGCGTTTGATCATTTTGATACTCCCCTTGAAACCATGTGGGCCTTATCGAGGCCCTGGAGGTTTTGTTCGGCGCCAGGGTAATGCCCTGGCGCCCGATCCGATTAGCTAGCGACGATATTGACCAGTTTGCCGGGCACCACGATCACTTTGCGGATCGTCAGGCCTTCGGTGAAGCGCAGCACGTTTTCATTGGTACGGGCAGCGGCTTCGACGTCTTCACGGCTGGCGCTGGCCGGCATGTCGATCTGGCCACGCAGCTTGCCGTTGACCTGAATTACCAGTTGCAGCGTGTCTTGTACCAGCGCGCTGTCATCCTGTACCGGCCAGCCGGCATCGATGACGGCACCGCTGTGGCCCAACCGGCTCCACAGGTCGTGGCTGATGTGCGGCGTGATTGGCGCCAGCAGCAGGACGACGGTTTCCAGGCCTTCCTGAATCAGTGCGCGATCCAGATCGGTGGCTTGCGGCGCTTTTTCCAGCACGTTCATCAACGTCATCACCTGGGCAATGGCGGTGTTGAATTTGTGATTCTGGCCCACGTCCTGGCTGGCCTGGCGGATGGCCAGGTGTGTGCTGCGGCGAATGGCTTTCTGTTCATCGCTCAAGGACGCTACGTCCAGCTTGCCCGGCAAGCCCTGGCTGACATGGGCGTGCGCCAGGCGCCAGACGCGCTTGAGGAAGCGGTGCGAGCCTTCAACGCCGGAGTCGGACCATTCGGCGCTCATGTCAGGCGGCGAGGCGAACATCATGAACAGGCGGCAAGTGTCTGCGCCGAACTGGTCGATCATCGACTGTGGGTCGACGCCGTTGTTCTTCGACTTGGCCATCTTCTCGGTGCCGCCGATTTCCACCGGCAGGCCGTCGCTGATCAGTTTTGCGCTGATGACCTTGGCCTTGCTGTCACGCACCAGTTCGACGTCCGCCGGGTTGAACCAGGTGTAGGCGCCATTGGCTTCGCGACGGTAGTAAGTCTCGGCAATCACCATGCCTTGGGTCAGCAGGTTCTTGAACGGCTCGTCGGAGCTCACCAGGCCTTCATCACGCATCAGCTTGTGGAAGAAGCGCGCGTACAGCAGGTGAAGGATGGCGTGCTCGATACCGCCGATGTACTGGTCTACCGGCAGCCAGTGGTCGGCTGCGGATTTTTCCACCAGGCCACCTTCATAGTGCGGCGAGGCGTAGCGGGCGTAGTACCACGAGGACTCGACGAAGGTGTCCATGGTGTCGGTTTCGCGCTTGGCAGGCTGGCCGCATTTCGGGCAGCTGCACTCGTAGAACTCGGGCATGCGCGCCAAGGGCGAACCGGCGCCGTCCGGCACCACGTCTTCCGGCAGTACCACCGGCAGTTGGTCTTCCGGCACCGGCACGTCACCGCAGGTTTCGCAGTGGATGATCGGGATTGGGCAGCCCCAGTAGCGCTGGCGGCTGATGCCCCAGTCGCGCAGGCGGAACTGGGTGCGCGAGGCACCGAGGTTTTTCTTGATCAGCGCCACTTCGATGGCGTCGAAGGCACCTTCGAAATCCAGGCCGTCGAACTCGCCGGAATTGATCAGGGTGCCGTGTTCGTTGTACGCGTCCTGCCACGGAGCCGGGTTGGTGTCACCGGAACTGGTGCGCACCACGGACTTGATCGGCAGGTTGTATTTCACGGCAAATTCGAAGTCGCGCTCGTCGTGAGCCGGCACAGCCATTACCGCGCCATCGCCATAGTGCATCAGCACATAGTTGGCGACCCATACCGGCAGCTTCTCGCCGCTCAGCGGGTGCTCGACGAACAGGCCGGTCGGCAGGCCTTTTTTCTCCTGGGTGGCGACGTCGGCTTCGGCCACGCTGCCGCCTTTGCATTCGGCAATGAATGCCTGCAGCTCAGGGTTGTTCTGTGCGGCCTGGGTGGCCAGTGGGTGTTCGGCGGCCACGGCGACGTAGGTCGCGCCCATCAGGGTATCCGGACGGGTGGTGAAGACTTTCAGTACGCCCGCCGCGCCGATGGAATCGACGTTATACGGGAACTGTACTTCCATGCCCTTGGACTTGCCGATCCAGTTGCGCTGCATGGTCTTGACCTGCTCGGGCCAGCCCGGCAAATCGTCGAGGCTCGACAAGAGTTCATCCGCGTAGGCGGTGATCTTGAAGTAGTACATCGGGATTTCGCGTTTTTCGATCAGCGCGCCGGAACGCCAGCCGCGACCGTCGATCACTTGTTCGTTGGCCAATACGGTCTGGTCCACCGGGTCCCAGTTCACGGTGCCGCTCTTCTTGTAGATCACGCCTTTTTCGAACAGGCGAGTGAACAGCCATTGTTCCCAGCGGTAGTAATCAGGCTTGCAGGTGGTCACCTCGCGGGACCAGTCCACCGCCAGGCCCAGGCTGCGCAGCTGGGTCTTCATGTAGGCGATGTTTTCGTAGGTCCACTTGGCGGGCGCTACGTTGTTCTTCATCGCGGCGTTTTCCGCCGGCATGCCGAAGGCGTCCCAACCCATGGGTTGCAGGACGTTCTTGCCGAGCATGCGCTGGTAGCGGGAGATTACGTCGCCGATGGTGTAGTTACGCACGTGCCCCATGTGTAGCTTGCCGCTGGGGTAAGGGAACATCGATAGGCAATAGAAAGTCTCCTTGCCTGGCTGTTCACTGACTTCAAAGGACTTTTGCTCATCCCAGAACGACTGGGCGGCATTTTCTATTTCACGGGGCTGATATTGTTCGTGCATGGCTACTTTTGAACTGAATAGGGGTGGCCTAATCCTCTTCGGTGCAACGTTCAGGTTGATCGACACCAAAAAGTGGCGCGTCCGTGCCCAAACCCTGCGGGAAGTGGAGTTACAGGAAGCGCCGTAGCATACATGACCCCACTCTATCGAGGGAAACCCTGATTGCGCCGCCGAGGCCGTTGGTCGCGGCGTCAGGCAGGCAGGGCCAGCAGGACTACGCTGTTTAGTGGGGAGTGAGTCTTATCTTCAATGAGGTGAGGGATGGTTGATTCGCAGCGAACTTTAACGAAACCGCAGGTGTACGAAGGACTGATCGACCGTTTGGGTCGAGCACTGGATGCAGCAAAAACCGCAGGCCGATTGTGTGATGAACGGCCTCTGGAGTTGGAACTGCGTGGCTTGAGCCAGGCAGAGCTGGAAGTGATCAGGGTGTATCTGGAGTTAAATGAGCATCGCGCGTCCCATGGCATGGCCTCCCCGCCGGCGCAGGAGCCTTCACGCTCGGCCAAGGTGGTATGGCTCAAGGATTTGTCGGCCGGCCGCAGCCCGGAAAAACTCCGGTCCGTGCGTTTCAAGTGAAAAACCGCGTAATCGGTAGCCTTCTCGAACGTGTGTTCTTGTAAAGATTGTCGCTAAACCCCGTTACACCTTAGGCTTCGGGCATCTTTGGAGATGCCCGATGCCTATTCGTTATTTCATTAAACAATTGCTGTTGCCGCCCGGCATCCTGTTGCTGTTGCTGGCGCTTGCCTGGTGGTTTCGTCGCAGTCGCCCACGACTGGCGGGAGTGTGCTTTGCCTTGGGCTTCGGCGGGATGTGGCTGATGAGCCTGCCGGTGGTGGTGCAGTGGGGGGCAAAGGCCCTGGAGACCGAGCCGCCCTTGGCCCGTGACGAATGGGCGACCCTGGCGCAGCGGGCTGATGCCATCGTGATATTGGGTTCGGGGCGTGAACGCGGGGATTCGGCGTGGGGCTCTGATCAGCCGACGGGTGTCGGCCTTGAACGCCAGCGTTACGCGGCGAGATTGGCCAAGGCTTCGGGCTTGCCGGTGCTGACCACCGGAGGCTTGCATTACGGTACGCCGCCCAGCGAGGCGGAGTTGATGGCGGTGTCGATGCAGGATGACTTTGGCGTGAGCGTGCGCTGGAAGGAAGAGCGCAGCCGCACCACGTGGGAAAACGCGCAGATGAGTGCAGAGATTCTGTTGCCGCAAGGCATCAAGCGTGTGGTCGTCGTGACCCAGGCCTGGCACATGCCGCGTTCGCGCTGGAGTTTCGAAAAGGCCGGGTTTACGGTCGTTCCGGCGCCGGTGGGGTTTCTGGGCGTAGACAATGCCCGGCCACTGGGTGGCTGGATGCCGGAATTCAAGTCGGTATGGCAGAACGGTCAGTTGCTGAACGAAGCGGTGGGGCAGGTGGGTTACCGGTTGTTTTACAGGTAACACCGCAACGCAAATGTGGGAGCCGGGCTTCTGTGGGAGCCGGGCTTGCCCGCGATGCAGGCACCTCGGTGTGTCAGTTACACCGAGGTGATGCTATCGCAGGCAAGCCAGCTCCCACCTTCAGACTGTTTTCGACATCCGGCCCGCCAGCAAGGCCCAGCCAAACAGGCCAAGGCACAGGATGATCAACGGCCACGAGCGCCATTGCAGGTACGGCGTGAGGTTGTGCATCGGCACCACCTCACCGTAGAGAATCCCGCGTTCAAACTGCGGGATCTGCACGGTGATCTGCCCGTACGGGTTGATCAGACCGGTGACGCCGTTGTTGGTGGCGCGGATCATCCAGCGACCGGCCTCCAGGGCGCGCATCTGGGCCATCTGCAAATGTTGCAGCGGGCCGATGGAGCGGCCGAACCAGGTGTCATTGCTGATGGTCAGCAACAGGTCGCTGCGGGCCGACAGGCCGGCGGCGAATTCCGGGTACACCACTTCATAGCAAATGAACGGCGCAATCTGATAGCCCTTGGCTTGCAGCAGCGCCTGGTCGGCCGGCCCGCGGGCGAAGTCCGACATCGGCAGGTCGAAGAAGGCGATCAGGCCACGCAACATGTCCTGCAACGGCACGTACTCGCCGAACGGCACCAGCTTCTGTTTCAGGTAAGTGCCATCGCCTTCACCCACCACGGTGATGCCATTGAAAAAGCGCTTGTGGTGGTGCACTTCCTGACGAATCGGCACGCCGGTGATCAGCGCGGTGTGCCGGTCAGCGGCGAACTTGCCCATCATGGCCAGGTAGCCTTCGACGGACTCCTTGAGTACCGGCACCGCGGTTTCCGGCCATACCAGCAGGTCCACGGGCTTGGAGGTGAAGCTCATGTCACGGTACAGCGCGAGCTGCGCATTGAGCTGCTCGGGGTCCCATTTCATGCTTTGTTCGACGTTGCCCTGGACGGCCGCTACGGTCAGCGGTGCGCCGGCGGGGGTGGTCCAGGCGTGATGCTTGAGTGCCAGGCCGATGGCCCATGGCGCCACCAACAGCAGCAAACCGGCACCGATGAACAGGTTGCGTTTACCCGCCAGCAGGCGCGGCAGGTTGCAGATCAGCGCGGCGGTCAGCGCCAGGGCAAAGGAAATCAGCCACATGCCACCCAGTGGCGCGAGGCCAGCAAGGGGAGCGTCGAGCTGGCTGTAACCGGAGTAGAGCCAAGGGAAACCGGTGAGGAACCAGCCGCGAAACGCTTCCTGGCCCACCCACAAGGCCGCGAAGGCCAGGGCGTCGGCCAATGGCGCCTCATTGCGCCGCAGCCAGCGCGCCCAGAGCCAGGCAGGCAGGGCAAAGAACCAGGCAATGGCTGCGGTAAACGCCAGCATCAGCATGCCCGCCAGCAGCACCGAAGCGCCGCCGAAGTGGTGAATGCTGTAGTAGATCCAGCTGGTACCGGCGCCAAACAGGCCGAAACCGAAACACCAGCCACGCCACAAGGCCTGGCGTGGTGTCAGCTCACGCAATCCCGCATAAAAGAACCCGACCGCCACCAGCGCAAACGGCCAGAGATCGAACGGCGCCAGCGCCAGGGTAGTGATGGCGCCGGCCACCACGGCCAGCAGGTTACCGGGCCAGCCGGGTGCAATCATACGGCGCATGTCAGTCCTTAGCGGGCAATAGGTGTCAGGCGAATGAGGTGGATCCGGCGGCTGTCGGCATTCAGGATGCGAAAGCGATAGGCGCCGATCTCGGTGGTCTCATTACGTTTTGGCAGATGCCCGAACGCACTCATCACCAGGCCGCCGACGGTGTCGAATTCATCATCGGAGAATTCGCTGTCGAAGAACTCGTTGAAGTTCTCGATCGGCGTCAGGGCCTTGACCAGGAAGTCACCGCTGGGCAGCGGCTTGATGTAGCTGTCTTCTTCCACGTCATGTTCGTCTTCGATATCGCCGACGATCTGTTCCAGCACGTCTTCGATGGTCACCAGGCCAGCCACGCCGCCGTATTCGTCAATCACGATGGCCATGTGATTGTGGTTCGCACGAAATTCGCGCAGCAGCACATTCAGGCGCTTGGATTCGGGGACGAAGGTGGCAGGACGCAGCAGGTCCTTGATGTTGAAGCTGTCGCCGTTCTCCTTGAGGATCAGCGGCAGCAGGTCCTTGGCCAACAGGACGCCCATGACGTCGTCATGGCTTTCGCCGATCACCGGGTAGCGCGAGTGCGCCGAGTCGATCACGGCCGGGAGGAATTCCCGTGGGGTCTGTGTCGCCTTGATGCTGACCATTTGCGAGCGCGGAACCATGATGTCCCGTACTTGCAGGTCAGCCACCTGGATGGCGCCTTCGACGATGGCCAGCGCTTCGCTGTCCAGCAACTTGTTCTGGTGTGCCTCGCGCAGCAGCTCCAGCAGCTCCTGGCGGTTTTTCGGCTCGTGGGCAAAGGCCTGGGTGAGTTTCCCCAGCCATGACTTTTGCCCGTTGCTCGATCGGTCTTCGCTCATAGCGATTACTCTAAATCCTTTATTGTTTCAGTTAGGTGTAGTTGCAATTTCGTCGTCTGCATATGGGTCACGATGACCCAATTCTGCAAGCAACGTTCGTTCCAGTGCTTCCATTTCTTCGGCTTCGTCATCGTCTATATGGTCGTAACCCAAGAGATGCAAGCAGCCGTGGATGACCAGGTGGGCCCAATGGGCCTCAAGTTCCTTGCCTTGTTCCTTGGCTTCGCGCTCGACCACCTCGACGCAGATCACCAGGTCGCCCAGCAATGGGATATCCAGTAACTCATCGGGTACGTCGGCGGGAAACGACAGCACGTTGGTCGCGTAGTCTTTTTGTCGCCAGGTGTGATTCAGCTCACGGCCTTCAGGTTCGTCCACCAGACGAATGGTCAGTTCCGAGTCGGCGGTGCGCTGGCGCAGGGCCAGGGTGCACCATTGGCGGAACTGCGCTTCGCTGGGGGCAGGCGCATCGGTGGCCAGCTGCAGGTCAAGCTCAAGCATCGCGGCGAGTGTCCTTGGCCGGTTGGTCGTCGCGGTGTTCGAAGCGCTCGTAGGCTTCGACAATGCGCTGCACCAGCGGGTGACGTACCACGTCTTTGGGCATGAAGTGGGTGAAGCTGATCCCCGGCACGTCCTTGAGCACGTCGATCACCTGGGCCAGGCCCGACTTGGTGCCTTTGGGCAGGTCGACCTGGGTGACGTCGCCGGTGATCACGGCTGTGGAGCCGAAGCCGATCCGGGTCAGGAACATTTTCATCTGCTCGACGGTGGTGTTCTGGCTTTCGTCGAGGATGATGAAGCTGTTGTTCAGCGTACGGCCGCGCATGTAGGCCAGCGGGGCGATCTCGATCACCTGGCGCTCGATCAGCTTGGCCACGTATTCGAAGCCGAGCATCTCGTAGAGCGCGTCGTAGAGAGGGCGCAGGTACGGGTCGATCTTCTGGGCCAGGTCGCCGGGCAAAAAGCCCAGTTTCTCGCCGGCTTCCACCGCCGGACGCACCAGCAGGATGCGTCGCACCTGCTCGCGCTCCAGGGCGTCGACCGCACAGGCCACGGCCAGGTAGGTCTTGCCGGTACCGGCAGGGCCGATGCCGAAGTTGATGTCGTTGCCCAGAATCTCTTTGACGTAGCGCTGCTGATTCAGGCCGCGGGGGCGAATCATGCCTTTCTTGGTGCGCAGGGCCACGCTGGCTTCGGCCACCGGATTGTTCGCCAGGTCTTGCACCGCAGATTCCTGCAGGTACAGGTGCACGGTTTCCGGCGACAGCTCGCTACCTTTGGTTTCCCGGTAGAGGCGGCGCAGAAGGTTTTCTGCCGAGGTGGTGTGTTGGGGTTCACCAATGAGCTCGAACTGATTGCCGCGGTTGCGGATCTCGATGCTCAGGCGTTGTTCGATCAGGCGCAGGTGCTCGTCGAACTGTCCGCACAGATTGGCGAAACGGCGAGCCTCAAAGGGCTCGAGGAGAAAACGATGTGGTTCTATGGGTGCGTTCAAGGTCGCTTTTAGCCGCCCTGGGGCAATTAAGATGAAATCAAGGATAACGCCAGCAGGCGGTGTGCGAAAGCACTTATATAGCCCGGACCCGCTCTCAAGAACAAACGTGATCCAGTGTGGGAGCTGGCTTGCCTGCGATGAGGCCGGCACGTCCAAAAGAGAGGCTGCCTGTTATATCGCTATCGCAGGCAAGCCAGCTCCCACATTTGATCTTCATTTGCCTTGAACGCCGGGCTCTCAGTTAACCAGCGAGCCGCGCAGCGAGTGCGGTTGCGCCGCGTCGATGTGTACGTCGGCGAACTGCCCGATCAGCGTCGGATTATCGCAGCGGAAGTTGACGATCCGGTTGTTCTCGGTGCGGCCCTGCAATTCGCCAGGGTCCTTTTTCGAGTAGTCGGTGACCAGGATGCGCTGGGTCGAACCCACCATCTGTCGGCTGATCTCGAAACCCTGCTGGTTGAGGCGGTGTTGCAGGGCGTTCAAACGCTCCTTCTTCAACGCTTCCGGGGTTTCGTCGAGCAGGTCGGCCGCCGGGGTGCCCGGGCGCTGGCTGTACACGAAGGAGTAGGAGAAGTCGAAACCGACGTCTTCAATCAGCTTCATGGTCTGCTGGAAATCTTTCTCGGTCTCGCCCGGGAAGCCGACGATAAAGTCCGAACTGATGCAAATCCCCGGCACTGCCGCACGCAATTTTCGCAGTTTGGATTTGTATTCCAGGGCCGTGTGGTTGCGCTTCATGGCCGAGAGGATGCGGTCGGAGCCCGACTGCACCGGCAAGTGCAGGTGTTTGACCAGCTCCGGCACTTCGGCGTGGGCCTGGATCAGGCTGTCGGAGAATTCCAGTGGGTGCGAGGTGGTGTAGCGAATCCGCTCGATCCCGTCGACGGCGGCCACCACGCGGATCAACTCGGCGAGGTCCGCCAGGCGCCCGTCATGGGTCTGGCCGCGATAGCCGTTGACGTTCTGCCCCAGCAGGGTCACTTCACGCACGCCGTTCTCGGCCAGGTGAATGATCTCCGCCAGCACGTCATCGAACGGGCGGCTGACTTCTTCGCCGCGGGTGTACGGCACCACGCAGAAGGTGCAGTACTTGCTGCAACCTTCCATCACCGACACATACGCGCTCGGGCCGTCGATGCGCGGCTCGGGCAGGTGGTCGAATTTTTCGATTTCCGGGAATGAGACGTCGACCTGCGGCAGCTTGGTGATGCGGGCGGCGTCGATCATTTCCGGCAGGCGGTGCAGGGTTTGCGGGCCGAAGACCACATCCACATAGGGCGCGCGGTCGCGAATCGCGGCGCCTTCCTGGCTGGCCACGCAACCGCCGACGGCGATCACCATGTCCGGGTTGGCCAGCTTCAGTTCGCGCCAGCGGCCCAGCTGCGAGTAGACCCGGTCCTGGGCCCGCTCGCGGATCGAGCAGGTATTGAGCAGGATCACGTCGGCATCTTCAGCGCGGGCGGTGACTTCCAGGGCCTGATGTTCACCCAGCAGATCGACCATGCGCGAGCTGTCGTACTCGTTCATCTGGCAACCGTGGGTTTCGATGTAAAGCTTCTTGGCCATGGGGATCGTCAACTGGTGGTAAAGAACCGTGCATTATAGGGGGCATGCCGATAGGTTCCTAGCACTGTGCATCGGGTGCCATGCTATAGTTCGCGCCCTCTTTTATATCCCCCGATGTGTTACCCGCCCACCATGACCAAACGCGAAGCTCCAATCTACAAGGTGATTTTCCTTAACCAGGGCCAGGTGTTCGAAATGTACGCCAAGCAGATCTATCAAAGTGATCTGTGGGGCTTCCTGGAAGTGGAAGAGTTCGTCTTTGGCGAGCGCACACAGTTGGTCGTCGACCCGGGCGAGGAAAAACTCAAGGCTCAGTTCGAAGGCGTGGTGCGCAGTTTTGTGCCGATGCATTCGATCGTGCGCATCGACGAAGTCGAGCGCCTGGGCACGCCGAAAATCAGCGAGGCCCGTGGCATGAGCAATGTCATGCCGTTTCCGATGCCGATGCCAGAGAAGTAAGGCAGTTGAAGGCTCCCATGCCTGGCACGGGAGCAGTCAGTCAGCGTGAAGGATCAGGCAGTGGCGAGAATGGCGAGCTGCCATCTGCGCTCTGCAGTTCCTGCAGGTAGTTGCGGAAAATCTGCCCCAGTACCTGGGTCGCCACTTCCAGTTCGTCCCGTTGCATGTGTTCTGCCACTTCATCGGCCGTGTCCAGCGCATCTTCAGCGCCATTGACCGCCGCCATTTTCAGCACGATGTACGCCTGAACGTTATTGGCCGGTACGCCTTCGCCATGGAAAAACATGGTGCCCAGCTGGAATTGCGCCTGGGCATGGCCTTGCAACGAGGCTTTCTCGAAGTAGCTCAAGGCCTTGTTGAGGTCGCGTGCGGGATTTTTACTGTCGTAGAAGTACTCGCCCAACTCGTATTGCGCCTGCGCATCCCCGCCGTCGGCCTGTTTCTGGCACGCGCTCAGGGCTTCGGCCTGGCTTTCTGGCTGGGTATTGAGGGTGCAACGACCCATCGCTGGGATTAACAACGAGTTGCCGCCTGCCTGGGCAAACGCCAGCAGCGGCTGAAGGAGCAACAGGCAGCCCAGAACCAGGGTGCGGCCGGTGCGTTTCATGGGAATCGACTTACCTCTGACGGGGCGCGGGACCCACGGGGGGATCCAATAAGCGCGCATTATGAAATAAGCAGGCACCTGCTTACAAAGTCTTTACTCGTTTTTCTGCTGCGTGGGCAAGTTATCTGCCGGATTGCAGGTAAATTCTCGAAAAAAGACGGAAATGTCTGTAAGCAAAGTAGCAAATCTGACGCCGCCAGTGGCAACGTCAGATTTTTGAGGCGCTTATTTCAAGGCAGCGAAGGCGCGTTCAGCGGCATCGAGGGTCAGTTTCAGCTCGGCATCACCATGGGCGATCGAGGTAAAACCGGCTTCAAAGGCGCTCGGTGCCAGGTACACGCCACCTTCCAGCATCAGATGGAAGAAGCGCTTGAACAGATCGGCATCGCTGCCCATTACGTCGTCGAAGGTGACGATGTCGTCGGCGCCACTGAAGTACAGGCCGAACATGCCGCCCGCCTGGGTGGTCACGAACGGAATGCCGGCGGCATCGGCGCGCTGTTGCAGGCCGTCCAGCAGGCGGGTGGTGTAGTCGGTCAGCTCGGCGTGGAAGCCCGGGCGGCTGATCAGGCGCAGGGTGGTCAGGCCGGCGGCCATGGCCAACGGGTTACCCGACAGGGTGCCTGCCTGGTACACCGGGCCCAGCGGCGCGATGTGCTGCATGATTTCGCGCTTGCCGCCGAAGCAGCCCACAGGCATGCCACCACCGATGATCTTGCCGAAGGTGCTCAGGTCTGGCGTCACGCCGTAGTAAGCCTGGGCGCCGCCGAGGGCAACGCGGAAACCGGTCATCACTTCATCAAAAATCAGCACCACGCCGTGCTTGTCGCACTGTTCGCGCAGGCCTTCCAGAAAGCCCGGTGCAGGCGGCACGCAGTTCATGTTGCCGGCCACCGGCTCGACGATGATGCAGGCTACTTCCTGGCCGACTTCGCTGAGCATCTGCTCCACCGCACCGATGTCGTTGAACGGCAGGGTCAGGGTGTGTTTGGCAAACGCAGCCGGCACACCGGCAGAGCTCGGTACGCCCTGGGTCAGCGCGCCGGAACCGGCCTTGACCAGCAGGCTGTCGGAGTGGCCGTGGTAGCAGCCTTCGAATTTGATGATGCTGTCACGGCCGGTGAAACCACGGGCCAGGCGAATCGCACTCATGGTGGCTTCAGTGCCGGAGCTGACCATCCGCACCATCTCCATGGACGGCACGATGGCGCACACCAGGTCCGCCATCTCGGTTTCCATGGCGGTCGGTGCGCCATAGGACAGGCCGTGTTGCAGCTGCTGGCGCACTGCATCCAGCACGTCCGGATGGCTGTGGCCGAGGATCATCGGGCCCCACGAACCCACGTAGTCGACGTAGCGCTTGTCATCTTCGTCGGTGACGTAGGCGCCTTCGGCATGCTTGAAGAACAGTGGTGTGCCGCCAACGCTCTTGAACGCTCGCACGGGGGAGTTCACACCGCCGGGGATGTGTTTCTGGGCATTGGCAAACAGGGTTTCGGAACGGGACATGATCGTGTTCTCTGAATTCAAGATTTTAGAAGATCGTTGAAAGCGCGGGCGCGGCGCGTGACTTCCTGGGTGCTGTCGGCACCAAACAGGCCGTGGACCACTGCCAGCAAGTCGGCACCATGGGCCACCAACGGCTCGGCGTTTTCCAGGGTGATGCCGCCGATCACGCAGATCGGCAGGTGCAACCGCGCGCGGGCCTGGGCCAGCAGTTCAACGGTGGCCGCCGGCGCGCCGGGCTTGGTATTGGAGTTGAAGAAGCGGCCGAAGGCGACGTAACTGGCCCCTTCGCGCGCGGCCTGCTCGGCCAGTTCGATCTGGCTGTGGCAGGTGGAGCCGATAATTGCCTTGGAGCCCAACAAGGCGCGGGCCGGGGTCAGCGGGCCGTCGGTCTGGCCCAGGTGCACGCCGACGCCGAGGCGCGCGGCCAGTTCGGCATCATCGTTGATGATCAGTTGCGTCTTGTAGCGCGAGCACAGCTCCCGCAGTTTTTCGGCTTCCCGCAGGCGGCGTGCTTCGTCGCTGCTTTTGTCGCGGTATTGCAGCAGGGTCACGCCACCGTCCAACGCCGCTTCGACGTAGGCCAGGAACTTGCCGGCCAACAGTTGGCTGTCGGTAATGGCATAAAGGCCACGTAGTTTCATCGGGCAGGCCTCTTGTTGTTACGAGCAGAAATCCAACGGCAGACGACGAGGCACGAATTGCCCCTGGCCGAGTTGTTCAGCGTCACGCAGGGTGCGCCAAGTGTAGTTGAGGGCCGATTGCACGGCGCTGACCAAACCTTCGCCCTGTGCCAGCCGACCGGCCAGCGCGCTGGCCAGGGTGCAGCCGGAACCGTGATAACTGCCGGGCAGGCGCTGGCAGGTAAAGGTCTGGTGCGTGCCGTCGCGGCTGTAGAGGCGGTTGTGCACTTCGTGCTCGTCGCCATGGCCGCCGGTGATCAGCAGGTGCTTGATGAAGGGCAGTAACTTCGCGGCGCATTCGTCCGCCGTGCCTTCGGGCAGTTCAGCGAGGATGCGCGCTTCGGGCAGGTTCGGCGTGGCAATCAGCGACAGTGGCAACAGCCGTTCGCGCATCGCATAGCCAACCTCATCCTTGCCCAGGCTGCCGCCACCACCGGCGCGCAGCACCGGGTCGCAGACCACCGGCAAATGCGGGTGCGCCTTGAGCAATTCGACCACGGTGTCGACCATTTCCAGGGAACCGAGCATGCCCAGTTTCACTGCGGCCACTTCGGAGTCGCCGAGCACGGCGTTGGCCTGGGCCAGCACCCACTCGCGGTCCAGCACGCGGAAATCGCTGACGTTGACCGTGTTCTGCACGGTCAGCGCGGTGACGGCCGGGGCCGCATGACAACCCTGGGCGAGCAGGGCTTCGATATCTGCCTGCAAGCCGGCGCCACCACTGGGATCATGGCCGGAGAGACAGAGGACAACGGGGCGAGAGCTGTAGATATTCATGGTGCGCGAGCTTACCACCAAACGCTTTTTGGGTGGCTGTCGGGCGATGGTTGAATTTTTAGTGGATAAGTATGGCGAAATGGCTGTTTGCTATCATCGTGAAATGCAGGTCAAATGCCCTGTAATGCCCGCTCTAGAGCCTTTCAAAAAATCATTTGAATAGTGTCTTTTGGCCTGTAATGGCTATGCTAGAGTGGATTGAAACCAATAACTGTATCGCCGGTATACGTCTGCTCAAAAGGAATGGAGGCTTTTGACATAACCGGACAGGTCACGCTGGGGCTCTATGCGCTATTTGCTGATGTTACTGTTGAGCGGGCTGCCGATGCTGGCCGGCGCAGTCGAGTTCAACGAGACCACCACGCGGTTGCCCCTGGGCCAAGTGATGCAAGTGCTTGAGGACCCAAGTGGCGCCCTGACCATTGGCGATATCAGCTCGCCGGTCCTCGCCAGTCGCTTCAAGACCCATGACAAAGCCACCTTGAATGCCGGCTATTCACGCTCGGTGTTCTGGCTCAAGCTCGACCTTCGTTACCGCCCGAAAAACCCGGATGTCTCGCGCCACTGGCTGCTGGAACTGGCCTACCCGCCGCTGAACCAACTGGAGCTGTACCAGCCCGACAGCGTTGGCAACTATCGACTGGTCTCGCGCACCGGCAGCAGCCTGCCGTTTTCCAGCCGCGAAATCCGCCAGAGCAACTACCTGTTCAAGCTCGACTTCTTGCCTGGCCAGCAGGAAACCCTGTACCTGCGCCTGCAAAGCCAAGGCTCGATCCAGGCGCCGCTGACCCTCTGGTCCACCACCGCGTACCTCGAAGAACAGCCGTTGCGCCTCTACGTGCTGGGTGTGATCTACGGTGTGCTGCTGGGCATGCTGGTCTACAACCTGTTCATCTACCTGAGCGTGCGCGACACCAGCTACCTCTACTACATCCTCTATATTGCCTCGTTCGGCCTGTATCAACTGTCGGTCAACGGCGTGGCCGTGCAGTACTTCTGGCCCGACAGCCCGTGGTGGGCGAATGCGGCGGTGCCATTCCTGATCGGTTCGGCGGCGCTGTTCGGCAGCCTGTTTGCCCGCAGCTTCCTGCACACCGCACTTTACAGCCGCTGGATCAACCGGCTGTTGCTGGCGCTGGCGGTCAGCGGTGCAGTCGTGATGGTGCTGGCGCTGTTCACCAGTTATGCACTGGCCCTGCGCCTAGCCACCGGTTTGGCGCTGGTGTTCACCGTGACCATCTTCGTCGCGGCCATCAAGGCCTGGTACTGCGGCCAGCGCATGGCGCGTTATTTCATCATTGCCTGGACCGCGTTCCTGCTGGGCGGTGTGGTCAATACGATGATGGTGCTGGGCTACCTGCCCAATGTGTTCCTCACGATGTACGCCAGCCAGATCGGCTCGGCACTCGAAGTGGCGTTGCTGTCCCTGGCCCTGGCCGACCGCATCAACTCGATGCGCGAGCAACAGGCCCAGATCCTGTTTGACGCCAGCCAGAAGCTCGAAGTGCTCAACACGCAACTGGCCCGCAGCAATCGCCTCAAGGACGAATTCCTCGCCACCCTGACCCACGAACTGCGCACACCGATGAACGGTGTGATTGGTTCCCTGGAGTTGATGCAGACCGAGCCGCTGCAAGGCGACCTCGCCCAGTACCATCAAACCGCCGCCGGCTCGGCCCGCGAGATGATGCGCATGGTCAACGGCATCCTCACCCTCACCGAATTGCAGGCCGGGCGCCTCAGCCCGCAGCCCCAGGTGTTCAGCCTGCGTGGGTTGCTCGACACCTTGCGCCAGCAGTTCGCGGCCAGCGCCCAGAGCAAGGGCCTGGAGTTTTCCATCGATCTGGCGGATGAGTTGCCGGACCGAGTCAGCGGCGACCCCGGCAAGCTGGCGCAATGCCTGGATTGCCTGCTGGACAACGCCTTCAAGTTCACCCACGAAGGGTCGGTGCGGGTGCGGGTAGTCGGCGTGCCACAGGCCGACGGGACGTTGCGCCTGACCTTTATCGTCACCGACACCGGCATCGGGTTCGCTTACCTCGACGAGGCGACCCTGTACCAGCGCTTCTTCCAGCTGGATGGCTCGACCACCCGTCGCTACGGCGGCATGGGCATCGGCCTGGCGATCTGCCGGCAATTGATCGAATTGCTCGGTGGGCGTCTCACCCACAATTCCGAGCCTCGCCGCGGCAGTCGCTTCCAGCTGGAGCTTGCGGTCAGCCCGCTGCCGCCCGAGCCCGCGCCCGTGCGGCGAGCACCCCAGGCACAACGCACACCGCAGGAGTGCACGGTGTTGCTGGTAGACGACAACGGTGTGGCGCAATTGGTGGTGCGCGGCATGTTGCTCAAGCTCGGTTATCGCGTGAAAACCGTCGACAACGGGCCGGCGGCCCTGGCGCTGTTGCAAAGTGACACCTTCGATGCGGTGCTGCTGGACGTACCGGAGGGCGGGTTTTCGCTGTGCTGCCAGATTCGTGCATTGCCGGGTTGTGGAGAGCTGCCGGTGATTGCCCTGAGCAACTCGGCGCAAAGCCCCGAGCGAGACCATTGCCACGGTGTGGGCGTGACGGATCGATTGGCAAAACCGGTACGATTTGATGCCCTGCAAGCGATGTTGCATATTCGGTTGCTGTCAACGGAAAAGGGCGAAAGTGCAGACATTTAGGCATTTATCCCCTTTTTCTTTCTGGTGGGGTGGTGCTTAACTCAGAAACAGGCCTTTGAATCAGCAGGCCAACTTTTTCGAGGAGGCTGCCATGAACCTGCACCAGTTCGCCGAAACCCACGACGTCACCAACCAGCCACCGTCCCTGGACGGCACCAACCTGTACCGTATCGATTTGCCGTTGCAAGACTGGTCCCGGCGCTTTGGCGCCGGCTGGGCCGAGCAGCGCATTGATACCTACGGCGCACTGGCGGGCGGGCCGTTGATGGAAGCCGGGTTCCTGGCCAACCAGAACAAACCGGTGTTCAACAGCCACGACCGTTTTGGCCATCGCATCGACCTGGTGGAATTTCATCCGGCCTATCACGAACTGATGCGCACCGCCGTCGAGCATGGCTTGCCGTCGTTGCCGTGGGCCCATCCGCAATCCGGCGCCCACGTGGCCCGTGCGGCCATGACCTACTTGCACAGCCAGGCCGAAGCCGGCACCGGCTGCCCGTTGACCATGACCTTCGCCTGCGTCCCGGCCCTGCGTTTGCAGCCGGACCTGGCAGAAACCTGGCTGCCGAAAATCCTCGCCACCGAATATGACCCGCGCAACGTCGGCATTGCCCACAAGGCCGGCGCCACCATTGGCATGGCCATGACCGAGAAACAGGGCGGCACCGACGTGCGCGCCAACACCACCCGCGCTTACCCGGTGGCTACCGGCGGCCCGGGCCAGGCGTATGAGCTGGTGGGGCACAAGTGGTTCTGTTCGGCGCCGATGTGCGACGCCTTTCTCACCCTGGCCCAGACCGACAAGGGCCTGACCTGTTTCCTGCTGCCCCGGCACCGCCCGGACGACACGCGCAATGAGTTCTACATCCAGCGCCTGAAAAACAAACTCGGCAACTGCTCCAACGCTTCCAGCGAAGTGGAGTTTCGTGGCGCGTTGGCCTGGATGATCGGCGAGGAAGGGCGCGGTGTACCGACCATTATCGAGATGGTGGCCATGACCCGTTTCGATTGCATGGTCGGCTCCAGCGCCTTGATGCGCCAGGCGCTGACCCAGGCCAGCCATCACTGCGCCCATCGCCTGGTGGGCGGCCGGGTGCTCAGCGAGCAACCGCTGATGCAAAACGTGCTGGCCGACCTGGCCCTGGAAAGCGAGGCGTCCCTGGCCTTGAGCATGCGCATGGGCCGCGCGCTGGACCACCTGGATAACGAACAGGAAGCCAAATTCGCCCGGCTGGTGACGGCGGTGGGCAAATATTGGATCTGCAAACGCGCCCCCGCGATGATCAACGAAGCCGCCGAATGCATGGGCGGCGCCGGGTATGTGGAGGACAGCATCCTGCCGCGTTTGTACCGTGAGGCGCCGGTCAACTCGACGTGGGAAGGTTCCGGGAATGTGCAGTGCCTGGATGTGCTGCGGGCGTTGTCGAAAGAGCCGGGCGTGTTGGAGGCATTGTTTGTCGAACTGGGGGATGGCCACGGTCACCGGCAACTGGCGCGGCACATCGAACAGTTGAAGTCGGCCTTCATGGACACCCAGGACATCCAGTACCGTGCCCGGCAGCTCACCGAGGACATTGCCGTGGCGTTGCAGGCCAAGCTGCTGCTGGAGGCGGGCAACGCCAGTGTGAGTGATGGCTTTATCGCCAGCCGGCTGGGCGAATCGTCGGGCCGGGTATATGGCACCTTGCCGCGTGGTGTGGAGGTGGAGGCCATTGTCGCGCGCTCGACACCTCTATTTTCCTGAACAAATGCGGTCAAAAATGTGGGAGCTGGCTTGCCTGCGATAGCGGTGGGCCAGCTGGCATCAATGCAATAGGCAGACCGCCATCGCAGGCAAGCCAGCTCCCACAGGGAATGCAGGGTTCTTGCAGGCGCATTCCAATTCCGGTGTTCCAGTGCGCCAGGGATACAGGCAAGATGAAGGCCTGCAAGTCAGAACACAGGATGCTTACCGTGACCGAAGCTTTTGTTGTCGTTCAAACCGCCGAAGAAGCCGTGGATCGGCTGGCGGCTCTCCATGAGCGTGCCACTGGCGCGCTCAATCAAGCCCTCAAGCGCTACCTCAAAGACCGCGTCGAACCCGACGCCGAACAACGTGCGATGTTTCGTTACCCGGAACTTCGCCTGACCTACCTGGTGCAGGGTGAAGTCCCACAGACCACCCGGGCATATGCCAAGGTCCAGCTGCCGGGGACCTACAGCGTCACCGTCACCCATCCGTCAGCCTTCCGCAAATACCTGCTGGAGCAACTGGTGCCGTTGATGCACGACTTCACCGTGACGGTAGAAGTGGGCGTCAGCCAGCAGAACATTCCCTACCCGTACGTGGTGGAGCAGGGCGACGAACTTGCCGGCTCCGGTGTGACTGCCGCCACGCTCGCGCGGGTGTTCCCGAGTACCGACCTGTCGGCTGCCACCGATGGCATCGCCGACGGTCTCTACGACTGGGAAAACACCGACCCGCTGCCGTTGGCGCTGTTCGACGCCGCCCGTGTCGACTTCTCCCTGCGCCGCCTGGTGCACTACACCGGCAGCGACTGGCGCCATGTGCAGCCGTGGATTCTGCTGACCAACTACCACCGCTACGTTGACCAGTTCATCGTGCACGGCCTGGAACAGCTGCGCAGTGACCCGCGCTTTATCCGCATGGTGCTGCCGGGCAACGTGGTCATCGACAAGAGCATGGACCACGGCGAAGCGTCTGCCATCGCCGCGGGCGTGGTCTGGCACCGTTACCAGATGCCGGCCTACCACCTGCAGGCCAGCGATGGCCACGGCGTGACCCTGGTGAACATCGGCGTCGGCCC
Organism: Pseudomonas sp. BIGb0558; assembly: GCF_024807515.1. NCBI lineage: Bacteria > Pseudomonadati > Pseudomonadota > Gammaproteobacteria > Pseudomonadales > Pseudomonadaceae > Pseudomonas > Pseudomonas sp. BIGb0558. Next base: position 48,183 of record NZ_JANUEW010000007.1, on the reverse strand, counting down.
GTCCAACGCCAAGAACATCACCGACCACCTGGCCGTGTTGCGCCCGCATTGCTGGCTGATGATTGGTCACTGCGGCGGCCTGCGCCAATCCCAGACCATCGGCGACTACGTGCTGGCTCACGCCTACATGCGACGCGACGGGATTCTCGACCGCGTCGTGCCGCCGAACATCCCGATCCCGGCCCTGGCCGAAGTGCAGATGGCGTTGCAGCAAGCTGCGGCCAACGTCACCGGCGAGAAGGGTGAAGAGCTGAAGAAGCGCCTGCGCACCGGCACCGTGCTGACCTACGACGACCGCAACTGGGAGCTGCGCTGGGCCCAGGAACGTCCGCTGATCAACCTGTCCCGCGCCGTGGCCGTGGACATGGAAAGCGGCACTATCGCCGCCCAGGGCTACCGCCTGCGGGTGCCGTACGGCACGTTGCTGTGTGTGTCGGACAAACCGCTGCACAGCGAGATCAAGCTGCCGGGTTCGGCCAACGCGTTCTATGAGCGTGCGGTCAGCCAGCACTTGAAGATCGGCATCGAGGCGGTGGACCTGTTGCGCACTGAACTCAACTCGCTGCACTCGCGCAAACTGCGCAGCTTCGACGAGCCGCCGTTCCGCTAAACGGTTGGGATGGTTATTTAACGGTCAGGCCACTAGCATTGTCGGTCCTGACCGTTAGATGTTCCTTTGCCATGTCTCGTCCTGCCCGTCCCGTTTCCCGCCGCCCTGGTGTGAAAAGTCCGCAAACCTCGTCAGCCCCGCGTCGTGTCGCCAAGGCGCCACCGGCCGAGCCCAAATTGATCCTGTTCAATAAACCCTTCGATGTACTGACCCAGTTCAGCGACGAAGGCGGGCGCGCGACCCTCAAGGATTTCATCGACATCCCCGGCATCTACCCGGCCGGGCGCCTGGACCGTGACAGTGAAGGCCTGCTGCTGCTGACCAACGACGGCCAGTTGCAGGCGCGCATCGCCGATCCCAAGCACAAGCTGGCGAAAACTTATTGGGTGCAGGTGGAAGGCGAGCCGACCGAGGAACAGCTGCAACGCCTGCGCGACGGTGTGGAACTCAACGACGGCATGACCCTGCCCGCTGAAGCCCGGCAACTGGACGAGCCGCAACTGTGGCCGCGCAACCCGCCGGTGCGGTTTCGCAAAAGCGTACCGACCCATTGGCTGGAGTTGGTGATTCGTGAGGGGCGTAATCGTCAGGTACGACGCATGACGGCGGCGGTGGGTTTGCCGACGTTGCGGCTGGTGCGGGTGCGGATTGGCGACTGGTCGATCGACGGCCTGGACCAGGGCCAGTGGAAGGAAGTGCCGGCGCGCTTATAAGGCTCCGGACTCGATCAGGCCGATCACCACGCTCTTGATGATGAACGCGGCAACGCCCAGGCCCAGCACGAAGAACAGAATCATCGAGCCAAAGCGCCCGGCCTTGGATTTCTTCGCCAGGTCCCAGACGATAAAGCCCATGAAAATGATCAGGATGCTGACCAGGCCGGTCATCATCCATTCTTCAAACACGGCGGGGTCAATCGAGTTCATCGGGTCGTTTCCGGCGGGGGCAGGGTGCCGATTATACGCCAGGGCAGTCGGCGCGACATTGACCTGCGTCGGTCCGTGGGAGCTGGCTTGCCTGCAATTGCATCACCTCGGTGTCTCTGAAAGACCGAGTCGTTTGCATCGCAGGCAAGCCAGCTCCCACATTTGTTCCGCGCTGGCCTTAAGTGCGCAGGTGGGTCAGCGGCAATTCGGTGCTGTTGAGCACCTGGTTCAGCACAAAGCTCGAACGCACGCTGGTGACACCTTCGATGCGGGTCAGGTGGCCCAGCAGCAGTTTCTGATAGTGATCCATGTCCGGCACCACCACCTTCAGTTGATAGTCGGCGTCCATTCCGGTCACCAGGCTGCACTCCAGCACTTGCGGCAAGGTGCGGATGGCCGCCTCGAAATTCTCGAAACGCTCCGGAGTGTGTCGGTCCATGCCGATCAGCACGTAGGCCGTCAGGCTCAGGCCGAGCATCTTGCGGTCGAGCAGTGCGACCTGGCGGGCGATGTAGCCGTCGTCCTCCAATTGCTTGACCCGGCGTGAGCACGGCGAAGGCGACAGGCCGATGCGCTCGGCCAACTCCTGGTTGGAGATCCTCGCGTCGCGCTGCAATTCCGCCAAAATACTCAGGTCGTATCGGTCAAGTTTGCTCATGGGGCTGGCCTTTGTCGTAACTATTGCGGCGAATTATCTATCCAGGGTTAAAAATTGCGCAAGCACTGTTTATTGACGCAATCTTCGCAATCATCTGCCCGAGGCCCAGGCGTAGAGTTATCAACAGAATCACTGCCCGGACATACAGTCCACTGCAGCCCGCCAATAAGGCCGGCTGCGGCCGCCAACCCCACAGGGTTGCCCCGGCCCCCGGGCTGCACACTGTCCACAAGACGGCGTGAGGTGAGCCAACGTCAAAAGCGTTGAGCCAGGACGAAGTTCTCAAGGGGCGACCGACGGGTCGCCCCTTTTTATTGCCTGCGAAAATACTTCTCGTGACTGATAACCTGTCGCAGAACCGGGCCCCGGTTTTCCAGTCTTACGTGTAGGCCCTAATCCGCAGTGAGGAATAGCATGAAGCGCATCTGGCGTTTGGCAGGTGTTGGTTTGCTGATGGTAACCGTTGGTGCGCAAGTGATGGCCGACGAACAGCCACGCTCTGAAGGCGGTGGCCAGCATGAGGAAGGGCGCCCGGGCAACCAGCCGCGGCCGCAGAATAACCAGCCTCGACCGCAAAACAATCAACCGCGTCCTGAAGCTCCTCGCCCGGAGAACAATCAGCCGCGTCCGCAGAATCAGCATTTCGAAAATAATCAGCCACGGCCGCAGAATCAGAATGTCGAGCGCCCGAATGGTGGGGGCCAGTGGCAAGGTCGTCCGCAAGGCAACCAGCCGCCACAGCAACAGCCGCATCCGGCGAATAACCTGCCGATCCAGGGTCGCCCGGACACCGTGCGCCAGACCCAGGAACCGCGTCCCGGCAACTACCAGGACATTCCCCGTCGCAACAACGATGGCAACCAGCATTGGCAAGCCGGCAACGGCGGCCAGGGTGCTCCGGGCCGTCCCGGTTTCAGCGGTGGCAACGGCGGTGGCAACAACCATCCCAATGATCACCGCTGGCCAGGCCGCCCCGACGGGCACGGCAATGGTTGGGGCCCTGGCCCGCAATACCGCCCGGGCTACATGGTCGACCGCTTCCCCGATCGCAACTACCGTGTGCCGTATCGCGGCCAGGACTACTTCTTCTCGGGTGGCTACTGGTACCGCCCACAAGGCCCGCGCTACGTCGTCGTAACGCCGCCTTACGGGATTCGTGTGCAATACCTTCCGGATTACGCGCGGGAAGTGTGGGTGGGCAGTGCGCTGTTCTTCCTCGCCGCCGGTGCCTATTACACCTACGAAGAAAGCAGCCAGCAGTACGTAGTGGTGCAGCCGCCACCAGCCGCGCCAGCGCCGCAACCCGTGCCCCAGGGCAATGGTTATGACGTGGTGGCGTACCCGGCCAATGGTCAGTCACCGGCGCAAGTCCAGCAGGACGGCTATGACTGCTATCGCTGGGCGGTGCAGCAAAGTGGTTTTGACCCAAGGACCGTCACCTACGCACCCGACCCGGCGGTGGTGCAAACCTACCGCCAGGCCCAGGGCAACTGCCTGACCAGTCGCGGGTATCAGGTGCAGTACTAGGCCTTCGCGCCCGTGACCACTTCCTGCGGGTCGGCGTGCACCAGCACTTCGGCTCGCGGGTAGGCTTTGTGGATGGCATCGGCGGCCTGGTCGCTGATGCCATGGGCCACTGACAGGCTCAATTCCCCCGGTAATTCCAGGTGCAACTGCACAAACCAGTGGCTGCCGGAAATCCGCGTGCGCAAGTCATGGGCGCCCAATACCCCGGGCACACTGCACGCCAGTTCCAGCATGTGCTGGCTGACATCCGGCGGCAGTTCCTCGTCCATCAGCACCGAGAAGCTCTCCCGGGCGATCTGGATTGCGCTCCACAAGATGTAGGCCGCGATGCCCAGGCCAAACCAGGCGTCCACCTGATGAAAACCGAATGCCGCCAGCACCAGCGCCAGCAGGATGCTGCCGTTGAGCATCATGTCTGAGCGGTAGTGCAGCGAGTCGGCGCGGATGGCGTTGGAGCCGGTTTCGCGGATTACCCGGTGTTGCAGGATGAGCAGCGCCGCCGTCAACGCCAGGGACAGGATGATCACGCCGATACTCAGCCACGGTGCGCCCACAGGTTCCGGATGCTGCAAGCGCTGGAACGCCTGGAACGCGATCAACACTGCACTGCCGGCGATAAACAGTGCCTGGGCCATGCCCGACAGGGATTCCGCCTTGCCGTGGCCATAACGGTGATCGTCATCGGCCGGGCGCAATGCGTAGTGCACCGCCAGCAAGTTAAGCAACGAGGTGACGCCGTCGAGCAGCGAGTCGGTCAACCCGGCGAGCATGCTCACCGAGCCACTGAGCCACCAGGCGATGGCCTTGGTCACAATCAGCACACAGGCCACGCCGACGGAAGCGCGGGTGGCCAGGCGCAACAGCCGGGCGTGTTCGGGACTGGTGGTCATGGGGCGGGTCAGTCCTTAAGCGGCGGGTTGCAGGCCCAGGGTGGCGAGCTGTTGCACGCTGCCCTTGAACTGAATCATGCGCGGGTCGTCCAGCGGCAGGTTACGCCCGGTTTCTTTCTGGATGATGGTTTGCAGCTTGGCGTTGTCGACCTTGCCGTCGGCGCCGATGGCTTGCTGGAGTTTTTCCGGAGCGACCTGTGCGGTCTTGCCAGGCTCGAAGTAAATCGCGCCGGTGGCGAAGTCGACACCGAAGGCAATCAGGCCCGGGATTACATAGAACAGCAGGCCGACTGCATCGAGCACGGCAATCGCCGGGTCGATCTTGCCGTCGATCTGGCCACGGCGGTCGGGGTAGAAAATCGAGCCGCAGGCCGTCAACTGGCTCAGCAGGGTGACGGCCAGAACACCGCCGATGATACGGGAAGCAACACGCATGGGACTCTCCTTGAACATAATGAAAGTGACTATAAGCCAGTCTACAAGGCGACGATGATCAAATGTGGGAGCTGGCTTGCCTGCGATGGCGGTGGTTCAGTGTCTGGTGTATTGGCTGACACACCGCTATCGCAGGCAAGCCAGCTCCCACCTTTGACCGCATTCCCATCAGGACGGGGCAGTGTCGTTGAGACCACCACCGACACCCGGCAGTTCGCCGTTATACTCGCCGCTCTGCTTTGGAGCCAGTATGAATTCGTTGCCAATCGATGATGTTTTACCCGCCCTGCGTGACGCCTTGGCGATGCGCCATGAAGCCGTGCTCGAAGCACCGCCCGGCGCCGGTAAAACCACGCGGGTGCCGCTGGCGCTGTTGAATGAACCCTGGCTGGCCGGGCAGACCATCCTGATGCTCGAACCCCGGCGCCTGGCCGCCCGTGCTGCCGCCGAGCGCCTGGCCAGCGAGCTGGGGGAAAAGGTCGGTGAAACCGTCGGCTACCGCATCCGGCTGGACAGTAAAGTCGGCCCCAACACCCGTATCGAAGTGGTCACCGAAGGCATCCTCACCCGTCGCCTGCAGGATGACCCGGCGCTGGACGGCGTGGGTTTGCTGATCTTCGACGAATTCCACGAGCGCAGCCTGGACGCCGACCTGGCGCTGGCCCTGAGCCTGAATGGCCGGGACCTGTTTCGCGACGAGCAGCCGCTGAAGATTTTGCTGATGTCTGCCACCCTGGAAGGCGAACGCCTGGCCGGGTTGCTGGACGATGCGCCGATCCTGCGCAGTGAAGGGCGCATGTACCCGGTGCAGATGCGCTGGGGCCGGCCGTTCCAGCCTGGGGAGTTTATCGAGCCACGGCTGGTGCAGACCATCCTTGAAGCCCTGCACGATGAGACCGGCAGTGTGTTGGTTTTCCTGCCGGGCCAGGCGGAGATTCGTCGGGTCCATCAGCAGTTGGCTGACGCACTCGGTGGTAACACCGATGTGTTGCTGTGCCCGTTGCATGGCGAGCTGGACCTGGCCGCCCAACGCGCCGCCATCGACCCGGCGCCCGCCGGCAAGCGCAAGGTGGTGCTGGCTACCAACATTGCCGAGACCAGCCTGACTATCAACGGCGTGCGCGTGGTGATCGATGCCGGGCTGGCGCGGGTCCCGCGTTTCGACCCGGGCAGCGGCATGACCCGCCTCGACACCCAGCGCATCTCCCGCGCCAGCGCCACCCAGCGCGCAGGCCGGGCAGGACGCCTGGAGCCGGGGGTGTGTTACCGGTTGTGGTCCGAGGACCAGCATGAAGGGCTGGCGGCGTATTCCAGTGCGGAAATTCTCTCGGCGGATCTTTCCGGTTTGGCTCTGCAATTGGGCCGCTGGGGCGTGGCGCCCACGCAGTTGGTGTGGCTCGACGTACCGCCCACCGCTGCTTATGCACAAGCGCAGGATTTGCTTGAGCGCCTCGGCGCGTTAAGCGATGCCAAGCTGACCGCCCATGGCCAGAAAATGGCCGGGTTACCGGCGCATCCACGTATCGCTCACCTGTTGTTGCGCGGCCAGGATCTGGGTCTGGCAAACATGGCCTGTGAGGTGGCAGCACTGTTGGGGGAGCGCGATATTCTGCGTGGTGCCGGCGCGGACTTGCACAGCCGTCTGGCCTTGCTGTCCGGCGAAGAAAAGGCCCGTGGCACTCAAGGTGGCGTGCAGCGCGCCCGGCAACTGGCCCGGCAATACCGTGGCTATTTAAGAGGCAAGGCCGAGCAGCCAGTGGCTGATCCCGATCACCCGCGCTGGCTTGGTGCCTTGCTGGCGCTGGCCTATCCCGATCGAGTAGCGCAACAACGCCGTGCGGGCGGCGCCGAATACCGCCTGGCCAACGGCCGCGCCGCGCTGTTCGCCGAAGCCGACAGCCTGATGAAACAGCCCTGGCTGGTGATCGCCGACTTGGGCAGCCGCCAGGGCCAGCGCGAAGAACGGATTTACCTCGCGGCAGATTTTGACCCGGCGCTGTTCGACTGGGTGCTGGCCGAGCAGGTGCGCAATGTCGACCAACTCGATTGGGACGAGCGCGAAGGCGTGCTGCGCGCCGAACGCCAGCGCAAGGTCGGCGAACTGGTGCTCAGCCGCGAGCCGCTGACGGGTCTCGACGAGTCCGCCCGCAGCCAGGCGCTGGTCAACCTGGTAAGGCGCAAAGGCCTGGAGCTATTGCCCTGGACCCCGGAGCTGCGCCAATGGCAGGCGCGTGTGAAGCTGCTGCGTGATCTGGATACCGGCAAGGCCAGTGAATGGCCGGACGTCAGCGACAGCGCCTTGCTCGCCAGCCTGGAACACTGGTTGATGCCGTACCTGGGCAAGGTGTCGCGCCTGAGCCATTTCGCCAACCTGGATATTGCAAGCTTCCTGCATAACCTGCTGCCGTGGCCGTTGCCCCAGCGTCTGGACGAGTTGGCGCCGCACCATCTGAAGGTGCCCTCGGGTTCGTCGGTGCGTCTGGACTACAGCGAGCAGCCGCCGATTCTGGCGGTGCGCTTGCAGGAATTGTTCGGGTTGGCGGACACGCCGCGCATTGCCGGCGGGCGGCAGGTGGTCAAGCTGCATCTGCTGTCACCGGCCAGGCGCCCGGTGCAGGTAACCCAGGATCTGGCCAACTTCTGGCGCAGTACGTACGCCGAGGTGAAGAAGGATTTGAAGGGGCGGTATCCCAAACATTACTGGCCGGATGATCCCTTGATTGCTGAACCGACTGCCCGGATCAAACCGAGAAAGTAAGCGCGCCGAAGATCAAATGTGGGAGCTGGCTTGCCTGCGATGGCATCACCTCGGTTTGTCTGATAGACCGAGGTGCCTGCATCGCGGGCAAGCCCGGCTCCCACACAAGCCAGCTCCCACACTGTTTTGCAGTTTGGCTTACTGCGCGGCAGGCAACAGGAACCGCGCAATCACTGGCAAGTGCGTGGAGATGCGCACCGTATCGCTTTGCCGCACCTTGGCCTCAACCTTCTTGATCCGCGAACTGTGGAACAGATAGTCCAGCGTACGATCCGGCCCTTCCACCGTCGGGTCATTCGGGAAATACGTCAGCCACTGGTCCCGGTCAATCCCGCTGGATTGGCTGTTGCTCGGGATCATCGGGTACTTTTCCCACAGCAGGTGCAGTTCACTGTCCGGTGAATATTGCCCGCGCTTGCCGGCGTCCAGGCGCAGGAACTGCCCCAGCGGCAACAGATTGAAATCCCCGCCCATCAGCCATGGCGTGCCGCGGCTTTCGAACTTATCCACCAGCTTGACCGTCGCCTGCACCTGTTCCTGCACCGCGTTGTGCCCGGGGGCCGTGCCGTCCAGGCGGGTATTGAGCACGGCCAACTGGCCGCCATCGCTCAACGGCAGGTAGGTCAGCAATAACGCCGGTTTGGGCTGGAATTGACGGCTGATCAGGTTGGCCCGTGCCACCGGCAATTGCAGGCGCTCGGCGTGTTCGATCTGGTAGCGGCTCATGGTCACCAGCTTGCGGCCGACGCTGCCGAAAATGTGCAGGTCGGGCACGAAGTCGGCTTTCCAGTCGAACGCCTGGGCGCTGCACGGGTAGAGGTCGGCCAGGCGCTCCTGGAGCAAGGCCAGTTGGTCCTGGTAGCTGGACGGCTTGGCGCCTTCGTCCACTTCTTGCAGCAACAGGATGTCGGGCTGCTCGTCGCGGATCACCCGTGCCACTTCGTCGAGGCTGGCGGCCATGTCTTCAACGGTAGGGCGGTCGTCCGGGCCGCTGCCGTCCGGGGTGTCGTACCAGAACACGTAGTTCTTGCCCGCCAGGTACTGCACGTTCCAGGTCATCACCTTGAGCGCCTGGCCCGGCAACAGGGTCGGCGCGCGGGGCGCGACGCAGCGGATGGGCAGGGTTTCCTTGTCGGCAGGGCGCCAGGTCAGGCTGTAGATCAAGCCGGTCAGCAGGGCCGCGAGGATCAGCAGGCCCAGCAAGGTAATGCGCAGTAATCGGGTCATCGGCTCGGCTTATGGCGTTGCAGGACAAGGCCCGGAGCATATCACCGCGCGTCGGCGTCGCCACCAATCAACATGAACAGGCGGAACAACACCACGCTGGTGAACAGTTGCAGGAAGCTTTGTGCGCTGTCGATCAGCAGCCCCAGCAGCGGGTTCGGGTCCGGGTAAACCGCCACGCTGGCGCCCTTGAGCAGCCATAGCGGGGTCATCACACACAGCAGGCACACCAGGATGCGCCAGAAATGCCCACGGGTCAGGCGCAGGCTTTCCTTCATGGCCGACAGCGCCGACATGCCGCGCAGCACCAGCAGGTATTCGGCGAAGGCCAGCACCACCATCAGCCACAGGCCCGGCAGGAAATACAGCGACAAGCCCAGCAGAATCAGCAGCGTACTGATCGCCGTCAGCAAGGCAAAGCGTGGCCACAGGGTCAGGGCCATCGCCAGCACATCCAGGGTGCGCGGCGATTCGCCCCGGGTGCGGGCGTCGAGGAACAGGATCAGTGCGCCGGTGTACAGCGGATACACCAGCAACCCGATGACCACGCTGTAGCCGGGAAACGCATCAGGGCCGAGAGTGTGATCGAGCACCTGTTGCAGCAGGGCTTCGAGGATGACCAATGGCAGGCACAACTGCACGATGGCGCCCAGGTTGCGCTTGAAAAAGAAGAAGGAGTCGCGCAGTACGTCTAACGGATTCATCAGGGTCTTCACAGGCCAAAAAGCAAGGGCGTTACTTTAACCGATCATGACCAGATGCAAGCAAACGTAAACCTTGCGTAAAGACCATTGAAACAATCAGTAACAGCCCCATAACTAGGCTGTACCTTGCACATCGTGCGCAAGGCAAAGATTTCTACCGGCAATCTAACGAGGTCGCCATGAACAGCGAAGAGCAAACCCTGATCGATGGACTGTTTTCACGGTTGCAGCAAGCCGAAACGGACTCAGCCCCCCGCGACGCCCAGGCCGAAGCGCGGATCAAGGAACACGTCACTCGCCAACCGGCCGCTGCGTACTACATGACCCAGTCGATCCTGGTGCAAGAACATGCGATCAAGAGCCTTGATGCGCAGAACAAGCAGCAGGCCCAACAGATCCAGGAATTGCAGGACCAACTGCAACAGGCCAGGTCTCAGGCGGCGCAGCCTGCACCGAGCAGCGGCGGTTTCCTGTCGAGCATCTTTGGCGGCGGCTCCCGCGACCCGCAGCCTGCCCAGAGCGCACCGGCGTCGTCGGGCGGTGGCTGGCGTGAGCCGGCGCGTCCGTCGTTTGGCGGGCAACCTGCACCGCAGCAGAACTACGGTGCCCCACAGCAGAATTACCAGCAGCCACAACAGGCCCCCGCAGCACCGATTGGCAGCGGCTTCCTCGGCGGCGCGCTGAAAACCGCAGCTGGTGTGGCCGGTGGTGTGATGCTGGCAGAGGGCATCAGCAGCTTGTTCAGCCACAACTCGCAACAACCTCAAGTGGTTGAAGAAATCATCCGCGAAGAGCCGGCGCCTGCCAGCGACAACGGCAACTGGGGCAACGACGACCAGAAATATGCCGGTAACGACAGCTGGGGTAGCGACAACTCCTCCGACAGCTTCGCCGACAACGACTATTCCGACGACTCCTCCTCCTTTGGCGACGACGATTCCTTCGTCTGACCCACACTCAACCGGGGCGCTTCGTCGCCCCGGGCTGATTTTTCTCGGAAACTTCCGTGTGGCTGGCATACTGGCAACCTTTCCGGGCCTTTGAGTCCGGGGTCCATGCGCGTGTCATGAGGATTTGCGGTGAAAAAGATAGCCGTGTTCGCCGATGTACAAAACCTCTACTACACCGTGCGCCAGGCGTACGGCTGTCACTTCAACTACGCCGCCCTGTGGGCTGACATCAGCCAGCGCGGGCAGATCGTCGAGGCATACGCCTATGCCATCGACCGTGGCGACAGCAAGCAGCAGCAGTTCCAGCAGATCCTGCGCAACCTGGGGTTTACCGTGAAGCTCAAGCCCTACATCCAGCGCAGCGACGGCTCGGCCAAGGGCGACTGGGACGTGGGCATCACCATCGACATCATGGACGCCGCCGCCCATGTCGACGAAGTGGTGCTGGCCTCCGGCGACGGTGATTTCGACATGCTGCTGGACCGCATCATCAGCAAGCACGGCGTCGAAGCCGTGGCCTACGGCGTGCCGGGGCTGACGGCCAACTCATTGATACGCGCCGCCAGCCGCTACGTGCCGATCGAAGGCGCGTTGCTGCTTAAATAGATTTTTGACGGAGTTGGAACAGGTTTGGAACGTATAGCGGTCATCGACTTTGAAACCACCGGCATCCAGCCGAGCAGCAGCTGCCGGGCCACGGAAATCGCCGTGGTCATCCTGGAGCAGGGCCAGATCGTGGACCGCTACCAGAGCCTGATGAATGCGGGCGTGCGCGTGCCGGGGTTTATCGAGCAACTGACCGGCATCAGCAACGCCATGCTGCGTACGGCACCGTCGGCGGAGCGGGTGATGAACGAGGTGAACGAGTTTGTCGGCACCACGCCTTTGTTGGCCCACAACGCCGCGTTTGATCAGAAGTTCTGGGATTTCGAGCTGGGGTTGATCCGGCGTACGCGTTTGCAGAAGTTTGCCTGTTCGTTGTTGCTGGCGCGGCGCTTGATGCCGGCGGCGCCGAATCACAAGCTGGGCACACTGACCTCATTTGCCCAACTGCCCCACACCGGCAAGGCTCACCGGGCGATGGCGGATGCGGAGATGGCGGCCAACCTCACCGCGCACCTGGCCGAGGAACTGCGCCGCACCCACGGGCTGCGGGAATTGTCCCACGAACTGCTGTGCAGCTTGCAGAAGGTTCCGGCGGCGAAGATCAATGATCACCTGAAGAAGCATCGCGGGTTCTGATTCCGGTACTGCTCCCAAGTGATGACGCGCTTCTGTGGCGAGGGAGCTTGCTCCCGCTGGGCTGCGCAGCAGCCCCAACACCTGCAGTCGGCGTTACATCAGATACACCGCTGTGCATGCTTTGGGAGCGCTTCGCACTCCAGCGGGAGCAAGCTCCCTCGCCACAGAAGTCGCAATTTATTGAGGCTGTAGGCAGTCCAGCGACCGGTCCACCACCACCTTCGCCATCTCCACCAAATGCATCACCGCCCGGTGCTGCCCGTTCATGGGCTCGCCGCATATCTGTGCGGTTGCCACGGCGCAATGCAGCAAATCGGCCGCCCGTGCCAGGGCGTCTTCGAAGCTCATGTTGTCGTTGAGCACGAACGGCGCGCCGTCCGGGGCGGAGGCTTTGAGGTAGTAATCGATGGCGCGGCGGGTGAGGGGGCTGTCGCTGCGAAACTCTGGTGGATCGGGGGTGACTTTGACCATGGTTTAGCTACTCCGTAAGGTAAGAAGCTGCACCTGTTCGCTTGCACGCGAATGAAGGTGGCAGCAGTACGCGGGTGTGCAAGACCGGGACGGAATAAGCCCGGCAGATCCGAAGATCTCCCGCGCACAGCTGCCATAAGGCATTTACGCATTTCCCGTTGGTCGGACTTGCACGTCCGGTCACCGATTGTTCGATGACCGAGCGAGACTAGCTACCTGGTCCGGCCGAAACAAGGCCGTGGGATTTTCTAGGAAAGGTCCTGCAAATGAAAGGGATCAGTCTTGCTGGCCCTTAAAAAGTAGGTGTATGAGGAAGGAAATGGAAAGTAACCTCACGCGAATTTAGATCAGCGAAAAAGTCATTCAACTTTTTGTTGATATCGTCGACTTGATTGTTCAGCATCAGTGAGTCGACTTACGCCATCGCAGGCAAGCCAGCTCCTACAGTTGGTCGCGTGTATTTCGGGCAACTCGGTCAACTGTGGGAGCCGGGCTTGCCCGCGATGGCGATAGATCACCCACCATTCTTCCCATTCCCCTCCAACTGCCCCAACGGCACCCGCCGCTCTATCGCGCTCGACAAGATGATCGAGGTCTTGCTGAACCCGAACTTCGCCACCCGATTGATCAAACTCTCCAGCTCCGGCATCGAGCCCACCGCCGCCTGCATGATCACGCACGGATCGCCGGTCACCCGATGGCATTCAGTCAGTTCAGGAATCTCCGACAGCGCGTCGTACACCTTCTGGCTCCCATGATTGGTCAGCCGCAACTCAATCACGCACTGAATCGGCAACCCCACCTTGGACAGGTCGACCTTGGCCTGATACCCGGTAATCACCCCGCTGGCTTCCAGCTTCGCCACTCGCTCGGCAACGGCGGGCGCCGAGAGGTTTACCGTGCGCGCCAATTGCGCGTAGGACGCGCGGCCGTCTTCCAGCAGGGCGCTGAGAAGCATGCGGTCGTATTTGTCCATGATAAGGCTCCGGGAATGCGTGGCTTTCGAAAGCACGGTTTATAGCCCCAACAACCATGTTTTGAAAAGTGTACTGGCGCTTTAAACAGGTTTTGTAACTTATGTTTACAGTCGAGGATTTCTAAAATAACGCTCCCTTGTCCTGCCGCAGAGCTGCCCAATGCCTGGCCCACGTCGCTTTCCCTTACCGTTGATCGCTGCCTTTTTTGCGTTGTACGTGATCTGGGGGTCTACCTACCTGGTGATTCGCATTGGCGTGGAGTATTGGCCGCCGCTGTTGCTGGCGGGGATTCGCTTCATGACGGCCGGCGCGTTGATGTATGCCTTCCTGCGCTGGCGCGGGGCCCCGGCGCCAAGCTGGGTGCAGTGGAAGGCCGCCGCCAAGATCGGCATTTTGCTGCTGACCTTCGGCAACGGCGCGGTCAGTGTGGCGGAGCATACGGGCGTGGCTTCCGGGGTTGCCGCGTTGGCGGTGGCGACCGTGCCGTTGTTCACCTTGCTCTGCGGTTATTTCTGGGGCGCGCGTAACACCCGTCTGGAATGGGCCGGGGTGGTGCTGGGGATTATCGGCATCGCCATGCTCAATATGGGTTCCAACCTGCAATCGAGCCCCACCGGTGCGGCCTTGCTGATTTTTGCCGCAGCGGCCTGGGCCTTTGGTTCGGTATGGAGCAAGCATTTGCCACTGCCCCAAGGCGCCATGGCCAGCGCGGCGGAGATGCTGATTGCCGGCGCGGTGCTGCTGGTGCTCAGTGCCGTCAGCGGTGAACACCTGCAAGCCATGCCGCCGCTGGAAGGCTGGCTGGCCCTGGCGTACTTGACCGTGTTCGGTTCGATCATCGCCTTCAACGCCTATATGTACCTGCTCAAGCACGTGCGCCCGGCGGCGGCCACCAGTTATGCCTATGTCAACCCGGCGGTGGCGGTGTTGCTCGGGATTGTGTTTGTCGGCGAGACCATCGGCACGGAAGAAGCCCTGGCGATGTTGGTGATTATCAGCGCGGTGCTGCTGATCAGCCTGCCACAGTGGCGAAAGCCGAAACCGGAAATAAGGTAAACTGCCGCGCATTGCGACCTTGCGCTGAACTTTTCCTACGGTATTTCCATGACTTTCGCCACACTTGGCCTGATCGAACCCTTGCTGCGCGCCCTTGAGACGCTTGGCTACCAGACCCCGACGCCGGTGCAGGCGCAAGCCATTCCGGCGGTGCTGGCCGGTCGCGACCTGATGGCCGCAGCCCAGACCGGCACCGGCAAGACCGCCGGTTTCGCCGTGCCGCTGCTGCAACTACTGACCATGGAAGGGCCGAAAGTCGCCGCCAACTCGGTGCGCGCGCTGATCCTGTGCCCAACCCGCGAGCTGGCCGAGCAGGTTCACGCCAGCGTCGCCGAGTACGCTCAAAACCTGCCGTTGACCACTTATGCCGTGTACGGCGGCGTGAGCATCAACCCGCAGATGATGAAGCTGCGCAAAGGCGTCGATGTGTTGGTGGCCACGCCTGGCCGCCTGATCGACCTGTTCCGCCAGAACGCGCTGAAACTCAACCAGCTGCAAACCCTGGTGCTGGACGAAGCCGACCGCATGCTCGACCTGGGCTTCTCCGAAGAACTGGCGAACATCTACCGCATGCTGCCGAAAAAGCGCCAGACCCTGCTGTTCTCCGCGACCTTCTCCGACGAGATCCGCCAGTTGGCCGGGCAGATGCTGATTGACCCGCTGACCGTCGAAGTCAGCCCGCGCAACGTCGCCGCCAACACCGTGGAGCAATGGGTGGTGCCGGTGGACAAGAAGCGCAAGGCCGAGTTGTTTGTGCACCTGATGCGCAAGGGCCGCTGGAAGCAGGTGCTGGTGTTCGCCAAGACCCGTAACGGCGTGGACGCGCTGGTGGAAAAACTCCAGGGCCTGGGCATCAATGCCGACGGGATCCACGGCGACAAGCCACAAGCCACACGCCAGCGGGCGCTGGATCGCTTCAAGAGCAGCGACGTGCAGATCCTGGTAGCCACCGACGTGGCGGCCCGTGGCCTGGATATCGAAGACTTGCCGCTGGTGGTCAACTTTGACCTGCCTATCGTGGCCGAGGATTACATCCACCGCATCGGCCGTACCGGGCGTGCGGGCAACACCGGCGAGGCGATCTCCCTGGTGTGTGCCGACGAAGTGAACATGCTGTCGGCCATCGAGATGCTGACCCGTCAGACGTTGACCCGCAAGATGGAGCAGGACTTCGAGCCTGAGCATCGCGTGCCGGATACTGATGCCAGTGGGCAGGTGGTGAAAAAGCCGAAAAAGCCGAAGAAACCCAAGGCGTCCGGTGGCGGCAAGCGCAACCTGGGCAAGTGGGTGGAAAGTGGTGAAGTGTCGGTAGCGGAGCCGTCGATCAAGCCGGTGCGCAAGGTGCCTGCGTTTAATACGGGTCCGCGTAAGAAGAAGTAACTTGCGTTGACTGGCCGGGCCTCATCGCGGGCAAGCCCGGCTCCCACATTTGAATGTGTTCACAAGTCAAAATGTGGGAGCTGGCTTGCCTGCGATGGCGTAATTCAAGGCGCCGCCAACCACTCCAGAATTCCGCGCCCGGCCACTCGCCCGCTGGCAAAACACCCCGTCAGCAAATACCCGCCGGTAGGTGCCTCCCAATCCAGCATCTCGCCTGCGCAAAACACCCCCGGCAATTGCTTGAGCATCAAGCGTTCATCCAACACCTCAAACGGCACACCGCCCGCCGTACTGATGGCTTCATCCATCGGCCGGGTTTTCACCAGCGTCAGCGGCAGCGCCTTGATATCCACCGCCAACTGCGCCGGATCACTGAAGTGCTCAGCCGGTGATAGCTCCCTCAGCAGCGCCGCCTTCACCCCATCCAACCCCAACTGACTGTGCAAATGCTTGCTCATCGAGCGTGACCCGCGTGGCTTGCTCAGCGCCGCAATCACCTTGTCCAGCGGCTTGCTTGGCAGCAGGTCGATATGCACTGTGGCCGAACCATCCCGGTTGATCGCCTCACGAATCGGCGCCGACAACGCGTAGATCAAGCTGCCTTCGATCCCCGTTGCGGTGATCACACATTCACCCAGCCGAGGTTTATCGTCCGCCAACCCGATGGCGACGTTCTTCAACGGCGCCCCGGCGAATTTGCTGACCATCAATTCGCTCCAGGCCGACACTTCGAAGCCACAGTTGCTCGGTTGCAGGGCCACGTAAGGCACGCCTTGGTCTTCCAGCAATTTCAGCCACGCCCCATCCGAACCCAACCGCGACCAGCTGCCGCCGCCCAACGCCAACAGCACGGCATCACCGCGCACATTTTTGTCGCCCTCGGGGCTGTGGATAAGCAGGCTGCCGTCGGCATTCCAGCCCAGCCAGCGATGGCGGGTGTGGATAACTACGCCCTGGTCCCGCAGGCGTTTGAGCCAGGCCCGCAGCAGCGGGGCGGCTTTCATGTCGGTCGGAAACACCCGCCCGGAACTGCCGATAAAGGTTTCTATCCCCAGCCCGTGTATCCATTCGCACAACGCTTCGGAACCGAACTGACGCAGCAACGGCGCCATAAACGGTGCCCGCTCGGCGTAGCGCGACAGGAACGCCGGGTAAGCTTCGGAATGGGTGATGTTCATGCCGCCCACGCCCGCCAGCAGGAACTTGCGGCCCACCGACGGCATGCCGTCGTACAGGTCGACGCGCACGCCGGCCTGGCTCAACACTTCGGCGGCCATCAACCCGGCCGGGCCGCCGCCGATGATGATGACGTGTTGAGGTGGGGTTTGAGTCTGGGACATGGGGATAACTGCGGTTCGGCAAAGGAGGCCGAGCATTCTACCCGAGGATGCCGTTGCTGCCTGATCAAAAAACGTACAGCTTCCTACAGGCCACGCGGCTTATGGCTTACAGTGGCTTTCACTCAGGTTATCCACAGGCAGTTCCACAGCGATTGTGGGTAACGTGCATAACTCAATGACAACCTGATGACGTCCAGACCCGTTGCGCACTGTGGTGCAAGATCCCGTGGCGACGGGCGAGGGCCGGGCGGTCCTTGCTGTAGCCGCCGCCGATCACGCCCACCACCGGAATATCGCGGCCCAGGCAGTGGCGCATCACGCTTTCATCGCGGGCGGCGACGCCTTCGTCTGTCAGCTTCAGGTAGCCGAGGGCGTCGTCCTTGTGCACATCCACGCCGGCGTCGTACAGCACCAGGTCGGGTTGATACAGCGGCAGCAGGTAGTTGAGGGCATCGTCCACCACCTTGAGGTAATCCGCGTCGCCCATGCCCATGGGCAGCGGGATGTCCCAGTCGCTTTCGGCCTTGCGGGCGGGGAAGTTCTTTTCGCAGTGCAGGGACACGGTGATCGCGTCCGGCGTGTCGTGCAGGATGCGCGCGGTCCCGTCGCCCTGATGCACGTCGCAGTCGAAGATCAGCACGCGGTTGACCCGCCCGCTGGCCAGCAGGTAATGGCTGATCACCGCCAGGTCATTGAAGATGCAGAAGCCGGCCGGGTAATCGTAGTGGGCGTGATGGGTGCCGCCGGCCAGGTGGCAGGCCAGGCCGTGTTCCAGCGCCTGTTCGGCCGCCAGCAACGAGCCGCCTACCGCGCGCACGGTGCGCCGGGCCAGGGCTTCGCTCCACGGCAGGCCCAGGCGCCGTTGGTCTTCGCGGGACAACTCGCCGCTCATGTAGCGTTCGATATACCCAGGTTCATGGGCCAGGGCCAGAATCTCGGCTGGGCAGAGTTCCGGGCGCAGCAACTGGCTGTCCCGGGTCAGGCCGCTCTCCACCAAATGGTCACGCAACAGGCGGAATTTATCCATGGGGAAGCGGTGGTCCGCCGGGAACTCGGGGCTGTAGTCGTCGTGGTAGATCAGTGGCAAAGGCATGGCGATTTCTGACGGGAACCAGCGACGGATCTTAACAGCGCGTTACACTCACGCACATGGCAAGGGAGGGGGATCAATGGAGCCGATACTGGAATTGGAGAGCGCACGCCTGGTGCTGCGCCAATGGAGCGATGCCGACTTGCCGGAGTTTGCGCGCATGTGCGCCGACCCGCAGGTGATGCGGTATTTCCCGGCCACCTTGAGTCGCCTGGAAAGCGCCGCGCTGATCGGGCGCATTCGTGGCCATTTCGCCGAGTACGGTTTTGGCCTGTGGGCCTTGCAGCGCAAGGACAGCGGCGAATTCATCGGCCTCACCGGGCTGTTGAATGTGAACTTCGAGGCCCCGTTCACCCCAGCGGTGGAAATCGGCTGGCGCCTGGCCAAGGAACACTGGGGCCTGGGCTACGCCAGTGAAGCCGCCTGGACGGCCCTGCGTTGCGGTTTCGACCGGCTGAAGCTGGATGAGATCGTTTCGTTTACCACTGAAGCCAATCTGCCATCACAAAAAGTCATGCAAGCCATCGGTATGCATTACGATCCCCTGGCAGATTTTGAGCACCCCAAGGTCGCAGCGGATGACCCGGTGCGTCATCATGTGTTGTATCGCATCACCCGCGCCCAATGGTTGGACACGCTGCACGGATAAGCAGCCCGGAATGCCCAATAGATTGTTGTAGGAGATGCTCTATGAGCCAAGTGTTGGAAGATCTGGTGGACCTGCTGACCCTGGAGCCGATCGAGGAAAACCTCTTTCGCGGCCGCAGCCAGGACCTGGGTTTTCGCCAGCTGTTCGGCGGCCAGGTATTGGGCCAGTCGCTGTCGGCGGCCAGCCAGACCGTTGAAGAAACCCGCCACGTGCATTCACTGCACGGTTACTTCCTGCGCCCCGGCGATGCGGCGTTGCCGGTGGTGTATTCGGTGGACCGGGTGCGCGATGGCGGCAGTTTCAGCACGCGCCGGGTGACGGCGATCCAGAAGGGCAATCCGATTTTCACCTGCAGCGCTTCGTTCCAGTACGACGAAGAAGGCTTCGAGCACCAGACCACCATGCCTGTGGTGGTCGGCCCGGAAAACCTGCCGTCGGAGCTGGAACTGACCCAGCAGCGTGCGCACCTTATCCCTGAGCACATGCGCGAAAAGCTGCTGTGCCCCAAGCCGATCGAAGTACGCCCGGTCACCGAGAAAGACCCGTACAACCCGCAGCCGTCCGACCCGGTCAAGTACGTGTGGTTTCGCGCCGATGGCGCCCTGGCCGACTCGCCGGCGCTGCATAAATACCTGCTGGCCTACGCCTCGGACTTCGGCTTGCTGACCACCTCGCTGCTGCCCCATGGCAAGACGGTGTGGCAGAAAGACATGCAGGTCGCCAGCCTCGACCACGCGCTGTGGTTCCACGCCGACCTGCGTGCCGATGACTGGTTGCTCTACGCCATGGACAGCCCGTGGGCCGGCAACTCCCGTGGGTTCTCCCGGGGCAGCGTGTACAACCGCGCCGGGCAACTGGTGGCGTCGGTGACTCAGGAAGGCCTGATTCGTCATCGCAAGGACTGGGCATGAGCCTGGGCGATGTGAAGCACTGGGTGTTCGACATGGACGGCACCCTGACGGTGGCCGTGCATGACTTTGCGGCGATTCGCGTGGCGCTGGATATTCCGGCGACCGACGACATTCTGACCCACCTGGCGGCGTTGCCTGCCGATGAAGCCGCGGCCAAGCACGCGTGGCTGCTGGAGCACGAGCGTGAGTTGGCGCTGGGTTCGGTGGCGGCTGTCGGTGCGGTGGAGTTGGTGCGGGAATTGGCCGGGCGGGGTTATCGCCTGGGCATCCTGACGCGCAATGCGCGGGAGCTGGCCCATGTGACGTTGCAGGCGATTGGTTTGGCGGAATGCTTTGCGGTCGAGGATGTGTTGGGGCGTGATGATGCGCCGCCAAAGCCTGATCCGGGTGGGCTGCTGAAGCTGGCTGAGGCTTGGGACGTGGCGCCGCAAGCGATGGTGATGGTCGGTGATTACCGGTTTGATCTGGATTGCGGGCGGGCGGCGGGCACGAAGACGGTGCTGGTCAATCTGCCGGAAAACCCGTGGCCGGAGCTGGCGGACTGGCATGCCGAGGATTGCGCGGTGTTGCGCCGGATGATTTAGCACCGGCAATGAAGATCAACTGTGGGAGCCGGCTTGTGTGGGAGCCGGGCTTGCCCGCGATGCAGGCACCTCGGTCTTTCAGCTAGACCGAGGTGATGCTATCGCAGGCAAGCCAGCTCCCACACAAGCCAGCTCCCACCTGTTGATCCGGTTTCTTCAGGGGTTATTGAAACAACACCTTCTGCCCTTCAGGCGACGTAAACATCTTGTCCCCGTTATGCCCAACCCCTGGCACTTCAACCAGCTTGTGGCCCAACTGCGGGTGCCGCTGCTTGAGGTAGTCAAAATAGTTGTGCCCGCGAATCAGGCGATAGGCACCCTGGGTTTCAGCCCCGCAGCTCTTGTCCAGCGCCGGGTGGTTCGGGTCGGTGTCCTGCTGGCCCAGCAGGTAAGTCACATTGCGCGACACATACGCCTGCTCAAGCTGCTCGGCACTTTGCCCCTTAGCGTAGGCCGGCAGGTTTTGCATGCCGTACTTCCAGTCGTTGAAACCCGGGCAACTGGCCGTATCGAACTTCACCGGACGCTGCGGGCTGAAGTAGGCGTAGGACGACGGGTTCGCCACCACATAGCGCAAGCTGATGCCTTCGGTTTGCAGCAGCGGGTGATCATGCCCGGTCAGGGCAAAACGCTGCACCACCTGGCCGCCGCCGGAATGGCCGGCCACCACGATTTCCTTCAGGTTCGGGAACAGCTTGCGGTTGCCCAGGTGCTTGATGATCTGGTCCAGCGCGCCGTAGGAGCTGATCTGGCCCGGGCCGGTGGACGGCTCGCCGGCCATCCAGTCGTTGCTGTTCCAGCGCAGGGTCTGGCTGTCGATCTGGTTGCGCTTGAGGTCGGTCTGGTTGAGGAACTGCGGCGCAATCACCAGGGTGTTGGCATTTTGTCCGGCGGCTTCGGCGGCTTTTTCGCCGCTGTCCAGGTAGGTCATCGCGTTGCGCAAACGGCCATGCACGATGATCAGCGCTCGGGTGACTTGCGGCAGTGGCTGGCGCCAGTCCTGGCTCAAGCCGACGCTCAGGTCGCCGGCATCCAGGTGGAAACGATCGGGGCTGACTTCCTTGACGCCATGCTCGGCGGCCCAGGTGGGGGTGGAACAGGTGATCAACAAACCTAACAGCAGACCCAGTCGTTTATTCATTTAAAGGCTCTTGGCGGTAAAGGTGTCGCATTGAGTGATCTGGCCCTGGGCGAAGCCGGTCTTGAACCAGCGAACCCGCTGTGCCGAGGTGCCGTGGGTAAACGAGTCAGGCACCACGCGGCCCTGGCCCTGTTGCTGCAAGCGGTCATCGCCAATGGCGTTGGCCGCGTTCAGTGCTTCTTCAATGTCGCCGGGCTCCAGCCAGTTCAGGCGTTTTTGCGCGCGGTTGGCCCATACCCCGGCGAAGCAGTCGGCTTGCAGCTCCTGGCGCACCAGCAGGCCGCCGTCGCCCTGCATCTGCCGGCCTTGCTGGCGGGCTGCCTGAATTTTCGCCGAGATGCCCAGCAGCGTCTGAACGTGGTGTCCGACTTCATGCGCGATCACGTAGGCCTGGGCGAAATCACCGGCGGCCTTGAAGCGCTGGGACATTTCCCGGAAGAAATCCAGGTCCAGGTACACCTGCTGGTCGGCCGGGCAATAGAACGGCCCGCTGGCGGACGTGGCGCCACCGCACGCGGAGTTCACCCGGCCACGGAACAGAATCAATTTGGGGTTCTTGTAGGTCAGGCCGTTTTCCTGGAACACCTGGGCCCAGGTGTCTTCGGTGTCACCGAGCACGGCGCGCACGAAGTCGGCCTGTTCATCATTGGCCGGTGGTGCCTGGCGGGTTTGCGGGCTGACGGAGGGCGCTTGCTCGGTAAGCTGGCCGCTGAGTTGCCCGAGGATCTGCATCGGGTCCTGGCCGGTCAGCCAGCCGATGCCGACGATCAGCACGATGGCCGTCAGGCTCAGGCCCTTGCCGCCACCAAAGCGCATGCCACCGCCACCGCCGCCACTGTCATCGCGGGCGTCCACCACGTTGTCGCTGCGTCGGCCTTTTTTCCATAGCATGTGGCAATCCTCTTGTTGAACCTGCAGCTCAGTGTTGTTGGTGTGTAGGGTTGGCGCCAGTCCGGCTGTCTGACGATGCTAAACGCTGTGTCGTCCGGCCTGTATGAAGCTTGTGTCAGTCGCGGCAATAACCTTCGCCGGTGTCGACGATCAGGCAGTCCTTCTTGTCGGCCAGCCATTTGAGGCCCGTGGCTTCGCCGTCACCGGCGCTCAGGATCTGTGGGCCGTCCGGGCGTTCAAAGGTGATGCCGTCTTCAGACGCCTGGCCCTTGAAGGTGCCGGAATCATCGTCATCCAGGCCGTATTTCATGGTCAGCACATAGTGGCCGCGGCCGATGCTTTCGTCCTTGGCGATGGTCAGGTTGAGGCCTTCGACGCCAATCCACTTGCCGACCCATTTGTCGGTGGGCAGTACTTCCGGTACCAGCGTCGCTTGCACCGACGGCGGGGCAGGCGCTTTGGCCGTCTCGGCTTGTTTATCGCAGGCGCTGAGCAGCGCCAGGGTCGAAAGCATCAACAGGGTTTTTTTCATGGTGAGAAGGCCTTGGTTAAAAAACGCGCAATGGGCGGGTGGGCGTGGAGCGTTGGACTGGAAAACCGCAATTTAGTGCGCTGTTCGAACAGTGTTTGGTTATGCTCTTGAGCGAGGCGCGTCACACGTTCTAGATTATGCCGCGGTATGCGGCGGTCATTTCAGCCTGCCACACAAGAGAATGCAATGACCCTCAGCACCCCACTTTCCGGCGTCAACCACCCACTCAAAGGCATTTTGCTGATTGTGGTGGCGACCTTTCTGTTTTCCAGCCACGACGCGCTGTCCAAATACCTGGCCGGGTTTTACCCGATCGTGATGGTGGTGTGGGCCCGTTACCTGGTGCACACGCTGTTGATGGCCGGGATTTTCCTGCCGCAGTCAGGCTTGCGGGTGCTGCGCAGCAAGCGGCCGCTGCTGCAAGTGGCACGGGCCTTGTGCCTGCTGGGCACCAGCCTGTTTTTCACGGCGGCGCTGCACTTTATCCCGTTGGCCGAGGCCACGGCGGTCAACTTTCTTGCGCCGATCCTGGTCACCGCGTTGTCGGTGCCGCTGCTGGGCGAACACGTGACCCGCGGCCAATGGCTGGCGGTGATTTGCGGGTTTATCGGGGTGCTGATCATCGTGCATCCGGGCGGCGAACTGTTCACCCCGGCGGTGTTGCTGCCGCTGACGTCGGCGCTGTTCTTCTGCTTCTACCAACTGCTCACCCGCATTCTCAGCAAGTACGACACACCCACCACCAGCAACTTCTTCGCCGGGCTGTGCAACACCTTGGTGATGAGTGCACTGGTGCCGTTCTTCTGGCAGGTGCCGAGCCTGTGGCACGGGGTGTTGATGCTGGCGCTGGGCACCTGCGGGATGACCGCGCACTTGATGCTGACCCAGGCCTTCCGCTTCGCAGCGCCAGCACTGCTGGCGCCGTTCGGCTATTGCCAGATCGTGTTTGCGGGGTTGTTGGGCTGGCTGGTGTTCAACCACACCCCGGACCTGACCACGGTGGTTGGCATCGGGGTGATATGCCTGAGCGGGTTGGCCGCTGCCTGGCAGCAGCGGCGCAGGTAGGAAACTCAGGCCTCGACGGTCGGAATCTTGCGGGGGGCCATGAAGTACATCCAGATCAGCGCGATGAAGTACATCGCCGGAATCAGGGTGAACAGCACGGTGTAGTTGTTGTTGGTCACGGTCAGGATATGGCCGACGATCTGGGTCATGAACATCCCGCCGATGGCCGCGCACATGCCGCCAAAGCCAAACACGGTACTCATCATGTGCTTGGGCGTGTAGTCCATCACCAGGCTCCAGATGTTGGCGGTCCAGGCCTGGTGCGCGCCAATGGCCAGGGAGATGGCAAACACCGCGACCCACAGCTGGCTGGAACCGGCGGCCATGATCACACCGACGATGCAGCAGGCGAACAGCAGCATCGACAACAGCCGCGCCTTGATCGGATTCATCCCACGGCCGATCAGGAACGAAGACAGAATCCCGCCGCCAATGCTGCCGAAGTCCGCCGTCAGGTAAATGATGATCAGCGGGATGCCCATCTGGGTCACGTTGATGCCCAGGTTGTATTGCTGGTTCAGGAACGGTGGCAGCCAGTACAGGTAGAACCAGAACACCGGCGCGGTCATCGAGTAGGCGAG
The DNA here is from genome assembly GCF_024807515.1 of Pseudomonas sp. BIGb0558. Lineage (NCBI taxonomy): Bacteria > Pseudomonadati > Pseudomonadota > Gammaproteobacteria > Pseudomonadales > Pseudomonadaceae > Pseudomonas > Pseudomonas sp. BIGb0558. The sequence continues at coordinate 23,591 of NZ_JANUEW010000007.1, read as the reverse complement.
TGCGAAGGCCCAGGTGCCGCGCATGCGCAGGATTCGGCTGAATGGCACGCGGGGTTGTTCCGGTTCCACTTCCTGCTGCACGTAGTCCAGTTCCGATTGCTTCACGCTCGGATGGTCTTCGGGGTTGTAGTACTTCAAACCCCAGAACACCAGCCAGATGGCGCCCAGTGCCGACATGCACAGGAACGCGGCCTGCCAGCCCCACACATGGAGGATCAGCGGCAGCAGCATCGGCGTCATCATTGCGCCGACGTTGGTGCCGGCGTTGAAGATCCCGGTGGCCACCGCACGCTCGCCGGCCGGGAACCACAGGCGGGTGGTCTTGACGCAGGCCGGGTAGTTGGCGGCTTCGGTGAGCCCGAGGATAAACCGGCACACCATAAAGCCCACCGCCGAGGTGGCCAGGCCGTGGGCGCCGGTGGCCAGGCTCCACAGCAGCACCGCGCAGAAGAACACGCGCTTGACGCCGACCCGGTCGATCAACCGGCCCTGCAGCACAAAGCCGATGGCGTAACCCACCTGGAACCAGAAGTTGATGTTGGCGTAGTCCATCGCCGTCCAGCTCATTTCCTTGGCCAGGATCGGCTGCATCACGCCGAGGGCGGCGCGGTCGATGTAGTTCAGAGTAGTGGCGAAAAACACCAGGGCCAGCATGCCCCAGCGGGTTTTACCGACAGCCATGGCGCCACGGATTTTGTCGCCGATGCCGCTATGGGGATTGCTGTGGCGCACGGCCGCAGCGGGAGTTTGCGAAGGCATGAGGAAGTACCCGTTTTTTTGAAATTTTTATGGTGTGTTCAGGGTCTTGGTTAACCGAGGCCGCTCAACAGAAGCGGGACTCAATGTGCTGTCGATGGTGCGCAGTGGCTAAAAAATCGTCAATTCGCTGATTGCCATTCTGTTCGATAATCGCCCATAAAACTAACCGGTTCGTACATTTCAATTGCTGTGAACAGTTTAGCGGCCAATAATTTGCCGTAAACAAGACCTGCCTCATATGCCGGGAGTCGCCCCATGCAACGCTCCATCGCCACCGTTTCCTTGAGCGGAACCCTGCCGGAAAAACTCGAAGCCATCGCGGCGGCCGGGTTTGACGGCGTGGAAATCTTCGAAAACGACCTGCTGTATTACGACGGCAGCCCGCGTGAAGTCAGGCAAATGTGCGCCGACCTCGGCATTGCCATCACCTTGTTCCAGCCGTTCCGGGATTTTGAAGGCTGCCGCCGCGACCGCCTGCCCCGCAACCTGGAACGGGCCGAGCGCAAGTTCGATTTGATGCAGGAACTGGGCACCGACCTGGTGTTGGTGTGCAGTAATGCGTCAGCCGATTCCGTCGGCGATGAAAGCATTCTGCTGGATGACCTGAGCCTGCTGGCCGAACACGCTGGCCGCCGTGGCCTGCGCATCGGCTATGAAGCGTTGGCCTGGGGGCGACACGTGAACACCTGGCAACAGGTGTGGAACCTGGTGCGCAAGATCGATCACCCCAGCCTCGGCGTGCTGCTCGACAGCTTCCACACGCTGTCCCTCAAGGGCGACCCGAGTGCCATCGCCGAGATCCCTGGCGACAAGATTTTCTTCGTGCAGATGGCCGACGCGCCGATCCTGGCGATGGATGTACTGGAGTGGAGCCGGCATTTTCGCTGCTTCCCCGGCCAGGGCGAATTCGACCTGGCGGGCTTCCTCGCCCCGATCATCAAGAGCGGCTACAGCGGCCCGTTGTCCCTGGAAATCTTCAACGACGGCTTCCGCGCCGCGCCCACCCGGGCCAACGCCGCTGACGGCCTGCGCTCGCTGCTGTACCTCGAAGAGAAGACCCGCCAGCGCCTGCAGCAAGAGGCAACCCCGGTCCCGGAAATCCTGTTTGAAACCCCGCCCGCCAGTGAATACGACGGCATCGAATTCCTGGAATTCGCCGTGGATGAAAACCTCGGCGCCAAGCTCACCTCGTGGTTGGAACGCCTGGGCTTCGTCAAGGCCGGGCAGCATCGCTCCAAGAGTGTCAGCCTGCTGCGCCAGGGCGATATCAACCTGATCCTCAACTGCGAACCCTATTCCTTCGCCCATAACTTCTTCGAGGCCCACGGCCCGTCGTTGTGCGCCACGGCGATCCGCGTGAAGGACAGCGCCAAGGCCCTGGAGCGGGCGGTGGCCTACAAGGGCCAGCCGTATCGCGGGCTGGTCGGCCCCAACGAGCTGGAGCTGGCAGCGGTGCGTGCACCGGATGGCAGCCTGATTTACCTGGTGGACCAGAACGAAGGCGGCCTCTACGACACCGATTTCAACCTGCAACCGGCGAGCGCTGCCAGCGGTGGCCTGCTGCGCATCGACCACATGGCCATGGCGTTGCCCGCCGACAGCCTCGACAGTTGGGTGCTGTTCTACAAGAGCCTGCTGGATTTCGAAGCCGACGACGAAGTGGTGCTGCCCGACCCGTACGGCCTGGTGAAAAGCCGCGCGCTGCGCAGTCGCTGCAGCTCGATCCGCCTGCCGCTGAATATCTCCGAGAACCGCAACACTGCGATTTCCCACGCGCTGTCGAGCTATCGCGGCTCGGGTGTGCACCACATTGCCTTCGACTGCGCGGACATTTTCGCCGAGGTCAGCCGGGCCAAGGACGCCGGGGTGCCGCTGCTGGATATCCCGCTGAACTACTACGACGACCTGGCGGCGCGGTTTGATTTCGATGACGAGTTCCTCAGCCAGCTCGCGTACTACAACGTGCTGTACGACCGCGACGCCCAGGGCGGTGAGCTGTTTCACGTGTACACCGAACCGTTTGAAGGCCGGTTTTTCTTCGAGATCATCCAGCGCAAGAACGGTTATGCCGGTTACGGCGCGGCCAACGTGGCGGTGCGCCTGGCGGCTATGGCCAAGTCCCGCAGCGGTGCGGCGCGCCAGGCCAGGTTGTAAGGTGCCGGCGCTTCCTTCGGCGTGCGGCGCGGCCCATAATCACCGCCTGCACCTAAGGCCGTGAGCGCACCATGACCCTGACTTCCGAGCTTCCCGCCGTGGCCACCGCGCCACGCAAGGGGCGCAAGAACAACCCGGAAAAGACCCGCGAGAATATCCTCCAGGAGGCCATCGTCGAGTTTGTCACCCAGGGCCTTTCCGGCGCCCGGGTGGACGCGATCGCGGAGCGTATCCAGACCTCCAAACGCATGATCTATTACTACTTCGGCAGCAAGGAGCAGCTCTACGTCGAGGTGCTGGAGAAGCTCTACGGCGACATTCGCAACACCGAGACCCGGATGAACCTGACGGCCCTGGAGCCCCGGGAAGCGATCCGCCGGCTGGTGGAATTCACCTTTGATCACCACGATCAGAACGTGGATTTTGTGCGGATTGTGAGCATCGAGAACATCCACAACGCCGAGTATGTAAAACAGTCGACGTCGATCAAGGCGATGAACAGCAACATCCTCGAAGCCCTCGGCACCACGTTGCGCCGGGGCGCGGAGCTGGGGTTGTTCCGTGAAGGGCTGGAGCCGCTGGACGTGCACCTGCTGATCAACTCGTTCAGCTTTTACCGGGTGTCCAACCGCCACACCTTCAGCGAGATCTTTCAGATCGAGTTGTCGGATGAGGCGGTCAAGCAGCGGCATCGGGCGATGATCTGCGAGTCGGTGTTGCGCTATTTGCAGGCTTGAGGTCAACACCGAACAAATGTGGGAGCCGGCTTGTGTGGGAGCCGGGCTTGCCCGCGATAGGATCAACTCGGTTTGTCTGAAGTACCGAGGTGCTTGCATCGCAGGCAAGCCAGCTCCCACATTTTGATCCGGTTCCTGCAGCTAGTGGTTCATGCTCTGGAAGTGCGCAAGCATGCGCTCTGCATCCGCCACTTCCCCACTGAACAACTCAAACGCCTTCACGGCCTGAAACACCGCCATGTTGCCGCCATCCAGCGTGCGGCAACCCAGGGCGCGGGCGTTGCGTAGCAGTTCGGTTTCCAGCGGGAAATACACAATCTCCGCCACCCACAAGCCAGCGTGCAGGGTGTGCAGCGGCACCGGCATGCCCGGTAGCTTGGCCATGCCCATGGGCGTGGTGTTTACCAAGCCGTCGGCCTCGGCCATGGCGCTTTCCAGGTCATTGCCGGCCTGGGCCCGGCCTGTACCGAAATGCTGGTTGAGGTTGTCCGCCAGGCTGCGGGCGCGCTCCACGTCCACGTCGAAAATGCTCAAGCGTTCCACGCCTTCGCCCAGCAGCGCATGGGCCACTGCCGCCCCGGCACCGCCTGCGCCCATCTGCACCACATGCCTGCGCGCCACGTCACTCAAGCCACGACGAAAGCCTTCGGCAAAACCCAGGCAGTCGGTGTTGTGGCCGATGCGCTCACCGTTGCGAAACACCACGGTGTTCACCGCGCCGATGCCTCGCGCTTCGGGCGACAGGTCATCCAGCAACGGCAGGATCGCCTGCTTGCACGGGTAGGTGATGTTCAAACCGGTGAAATTCATCTGCTCGGCAGCCATCAACAAGTCGGGCAGGGCGCGGGTGTCCACTTGCAACTGGTCAAGGTCGATCAGGCGATACAGGTAACGCAAGCCCTGGGCATCGCCTTCATGCTCATGCAGGGCCGGCGTGCGGGAGGCCTGGATGCCGGCGCCGATCAGGCCGGCGAGGATTCGAGGTTTGGACACCGGGTTCATCCCTTCAAGGTCTTGCTGAAATGTTCGAGGGCCAGGTGATAGCCATGGCTGCCAAAACCGGCGAGCACCGCCTTGGCGATCGGTGACACAAAGGAGTGATGACGGAACGCTTCCCGGGCATGCACGTTGGACAAATGCACCTCGATCACCGGGACTTCACTGGCCACCAGCGCGTCACGAATCGCCACTGAAGTGTGGGTCCATGCCGCCGGGTTGATCACGATGCCGGCGCAACGGGCGCGGGCGCCGTGGATCCAGTCCAGCAATTCGCCTTCGTGGTTGGTCTGGCGGAATTCGACTTTCAATCCCAGCTGTTCGGCGCTGCGGCCACACAGGGCGGAGAGGTCGGCCAGGGTTTCGTGGCCATAAGTGGCCGGCTCGCGGGTGCCGAGCAGGTTGAGATTGGGGCCGTTGAGCACCAGCACGATAGGGGGCATGGGAGATTCTCCGCTGTTGTTTTTATGTCTGCGGATAAAATGTACTGAATGGTTAATTTGGTCAATCGTCGGGGTGGGAACCGTTCGATTATCGAACGCAGAATAAAACCCGGTGTTGTGCAGATCAGAGTTGATATCAATTGAAAATCATTCTCGACAACGCTTAAGATGCCCGCCTGTTTCCTTTACATTCCAGGGAGTCGGTTTGTCGGACGTGGATCTCAAAGGCCTGTTTCTCAAGCATGCCGATACCCTGCGCGGGTATCTGGCCCGCAAGGTACGGGACCCGCAGTTGGCCGCAGACCTGGTGCAGGAGAGTTTCCTGCGCCTGGCGCAAAAGCCGGCCGGCGAGCGCATCGACAACTCCCAGGGCTATCTCTATCGCACGGCCGGCAATCTGCTGATCGACCATATTCGCCAGGAAGCGCGGCGCAAGACTGATTCCGTGCCCCATGAGGCGCTGGCCGAGATTGAAGACGAAATGGCCGGGTTGGAGGCTCAGGCAATGGCGCAGCAACAGCGGCAGGCATTGAAGCAGGCACTGGCGGAATTGCCGGAGCGTACCCGGCAGATTTTCCGCCTCAACCGCATCGAGGGCATGACCCATGCCCAGGTCGCGCGGCACCTGGATATTTCCGACAGCTCGGTGCAAAAGCATCTGGCCAAGGCGCTGGCGTATGTCATGCAGCGTTTGCAGGAAAGCGAGACGGGGCCGTCCGACGAATGAATTACCGACAAACCTGGGGTCAGACGTCACAGCGTTATATAACGAAAAATTCGAGATTCACACGTGAATAGCCCTGGTTCCCAACAGCACAGCATTACCGAGGCGGCTGCCGATTGGGCGGTGCGCCTGCACGCCGGCGACCTGACCGATCAGGAGCAAGCCGAACTGCGCCAATGGATCGCCAGGGACAGCCGCCATGAAGCGGCGCTGCGCTTTGCCGAGCAGACGTGGGCGGCGCTGGGCGAGGTGCATCGCGATGAGGCGGTGCATCGCCAGCGTCCCGCCTCGGCCGCTGCGCCGGTGCGTGGTGCCCGTCGTCGCAAGCCGTGGCGCATGGCGGCGAGCGTCGCGCTGTTGCTGGTGGTGGCCGGTGTCGGCTGGGTGCGCGGGCCTGAGGCGTTGTTGCAGATGCAGGCCGATTACGTCACCCACAAGGGCGAAGTGCGCACCGTGCAGTTGGCGGACGGCAGCAGCGTGCAGCTGGATTCCGCCAGTGCAATCAAGCTGGAGTTTGACGGCGTGCAACGGCGCATCAGCCTGATCAAGGGCTCGGCAATCTTTGATGTGGCACCGATGGCCGGCGAGGAAAAGCGGCCATTCGTGGTGCAGAGCGCCAGCGGGCAAACCCGCGCCCTGGGCACGCGGTTTGTGGTCGAGCGCGAGGATGACCGGCAGGCCTGGGTCGGCGTGCTGCAGCACAGTGTGGCGGTCACACTGCAGGCAGTGCCGCAGAAACAGACCGTGCTCAAGGAAGGCCAGGCCGCGCGCTACAGTCCTGAAAACGGTGTGGTGGCCCTCGACGATCTCGACCTGGAGCGCGCCACCAGTTGGCGTCGCGGTGTGCTGATCTTCGACCGCTTGCCACTGGCCAAGGTCATCGAGCAGCTCAACCGTTACCGGCCTGGCAAGGTGGTGCTGACCAATGCCGACCTGGGCAGCCGCGAAGTCAGCGGCGTGTTCCGTCTCGATATGCTCGACACCGCCCTCGGCACCCTGACCGAAGAATTGCAGGTGCAGCGCCTGGATTTGGCGGGGCTGAGCCTGATCTATTGATGGGGTCGCCGGGCCCCGTTTACGCCCTTCGAAAAAACTTTCAAAAAACCTTACTGAGTTCCAACGCCTGACACGTCCTGTTAAGTGAGAAGTATTCGCATAAACAAGCATGGTCAGCGAAGGGATAACGTAGATGTCTGCAATCACCAAGGGGCGCAACACCAGTAGCCGGTTGGCCCTTGCCATTCACCTGGGGCTGTTCGCCTCTGCCTGCCAGGTGCAGGCCGCCGAGGCGCCAGCCGGTGAGTCACAGCCCGTCACGCTGACCTTCGATATTGCGGCGCAACCCTTGGGGCGTGCCGTACTGACCTTCGCCGACCAGGCCGGGCTGCAGGTGCTGTTCGACAGCGTGCGCCTGCAAGGCCTCACCAGTACCGCGCTCAAGGGCCGTTACAGCGCCCAGGAAGGCCTCGGCCGATTGGTGGGCAGTGCGCCGGTGGAATATCGCTTTACCGGGGATCGGCAAGTGACGCTGACTCGCGTCAGCGCCGACCATGACAGTGCGCTGACCGTGGGCACCACCACCATTACCGGCAACACCAACGGCAAGCCCAGCGACTGGGTGTACGACACGCCGCGCTCGGTGGCCGTGATCAGTCGCGAGCAGATCGACAAGCGCCCGCCGCGCCACGCCGCCGACATGCTGGAAGAAACCGCCGGCGTTTACACCGCCGTCAACCAGCGTGACCCGGGCCTGTCGGTGAACATCCGCGGCGTGCAGGACTACGGCCGGGTCAACATGAACATCGACGGCATGCGCCAGAACTTCAACGTCAACGGCCACCAGCAGCGCAACGGCACGATGTTGATCGACCCGGAATTCATTTCCAGCATCGAAATCGACAAGGGCAGCCAGTCCGGGCAAGGCGGGGCAGCAGTATTGGGCGGGATTGCATCGTTCAAGACCCTGGAGGCCAGTGAGTTTCTGGCCGATGGCAAGGACTATGGCGGGCGTCTGCGTGCCGGTAGCGGGATTGGTGAACTGGGTAACGGCACCTATTTCAACGGCAGCGGAGTGTTCGCGTTTGGCGACGAGCGTGGCGACGTGCTGCTGGGGTACAGCGAACGGCATTTTGGCGACTACCGCGCCGGTACCCACAACGACCAGAAGCTGGGTACTCATTTGCGTGCGCGTGACTCCCAGCCTGCGGCCTTTGACGATTGGTTGAACAGTGAGGTCGGTGACACCGGCAGCGTGACCCGTTCTCAAATCGTCAAGTTCGGGCTGAACCTGCCCAATGACCAGCGGGTGCAACTGAGCTATCTGGAAAGTGACAGCGACAGTAATGACGCCTGGGCCTATACCGCCCCGGATAACCAGAGCGTCTACTACCAGCGCGTCAGCAAGAACAACCTCAATGCCAAGAATATCGCGCTGGATTATCGCTACACGCCGGATAACCCGCTGATCGATTTCAAGGCCAAGGTCTACTACGTCACCACACAGATGGACCGGGACAATGCGCCCAACGCCGCGTCGCTGACCTCCGGCAACTATGTGGCGGGCTACACGGATCATTTTCAGACCGATACCTGGGGCGTACAGGGCGACAACACTTCGCGGTTCGACTTCGATGCGTTGGGCCACCTGAGTTGGAACTACGGCGTGGAGGTGTATCAAGACAAGTTCAAGCCCGATACCAACAAAGTCGAGGCCACCAACCTTTCCGGCCTGTTGCCTTACGTTGAAGGCGGGACGCCCGGTGGCAAACGCACCATCGCCAGCCTGTTCAACAACCTGCAGTACGAATATGGCGACTGGCTGACGCTGGATGCGGGCTTGCGCTACGACCGCTATCGGCTGGAAGGCGTCACCGGGATGACGTTGTACCGGCGCGATCGTTTCTACAACAGCACGGTAGGCGCCAAGCGTGTCGAGGAGGTTTTCGACATTGATCGAGAGGAGGGCCAGTTCTCTCCCACGTTCGGTATCGGCATAAAGCCGGGCTTGGACTGGCTGCAACTCTACGCCCGCTGGGGCAAGGGCTGGCGCCCGCCGGCGGTGACGGAAACCTTCATGACCGGGCGGCCTCACGGCGGCAACTCATCTGAGCGGGTATTTCCCAACCCTTTCCTGAAACCCGAAGAGTCGCGGGACTGGGAAATGGGCGTGAACATCCTCAAAGAGGGACTGCTGTTCGGTGACGACCGGCTGGGCATGAAGGTGGCTTACTTTGATACCCGGATCGAGAACTTCTCGTTCCTCAATCACAGCGTCAGTTTGCCGGAGACCTCCGTCGGCGGTTTTCTCGGCACGATGGCGTACGTCAATAACACCAACCCGACGCGCTTTCGCGGGGTGGAGTACCAACTCAACTACGACATGGGGCGGGCGTACGCCAATCTCAGTTACACCCACATGATCGGCAGTAACGAGTTCTGCTCGAAGAACTATTACCTGGGCGGGGCGAAGAAGAGCGGGCCGTCCACCACGCGCTATGAACGCTACACCCGGCCAAACGGCACGATCGGCCTGCGCCCGGTGACCACCTATGAAGTGCTGGACGACGATGCTGCCAACAACAAGGAAAGCTGTGGCCGGATCATGGGCAACGCCACCTATATGCCGGCGGATCGCGGCTCGCTGACCCTGGGCGCGCGCTTCCTGGAAAAGCGACTCGATATGGGCGTACGGGTGCGTTACAGCTCGGGCAATGGCGAAAACCTCGACTCACAAGGTTATGACTTCATCGACCAGGCGCTATGGCCCCAATACACCCTCTATGACCTGTACGCCAGTTACTGGATGACCGACCAATTGAACATCGCCCTGGCGCTGGAAAACGCCACCGACGAGGCCTACTTCGTCGCCATGGGGGATGCCAACAACCTGAGCCTGGCGCGCGGGCGAACGTTGAGCGGGATGCTCGAATACAAGTTTTGATCAAGGTGCACGGCACTTTATCAACCAACGGTTTTGCCCAAGGGTGGGCAAAAAGTGCGCTGTATGAGCGTGCTGATCAATCGTGTTGTTTATAACGAGGTTAAGTGATGACTATTTCTGTTAGTTACGAAGCTGCGCTCGGTGCTTACTCCGTCTCGGACTACCTGACCGACTGGGCACTGGGGTTCAACACCGCGGGTCACGGCAACAGCAACACCGGCGGCTTCAGCAACGGCTCCCTGAGCGGCGACCAGTATTCGACCCATGGTGCCAACAACTCCGATTACGCCTTCATTGCCGACAGCAACACCAGCAACGGCCTGCACTACGTATTCAACCCGGCGCTGCCAGCCAGCCACAACGAAAACCACTACCTGTGGGGCAACCTGGATAACGTTCAACTGGGCACCGGCCTGGGCGGCGGCAATGGCAGCGACTTCACCCTCGACGCGTTCAAAGTGGCGTTCAACGGCCTCGACCTGAGCGCGGCGCAAGGCGCAGGCCGCGTTGGCAACGACGTGCAGAACGTGATCTACAGCCTGATGCAAGGCAACACCTCGGCCCTGGAAACCGTGCTCAACAACCTGCTGGACGACTTCGGCCTGTCCACCGCCAACACCTTCGACGAGATCTCGGCCGGCCTGGCGGCACACGCTACGGCAACTACCACCGATGTCGCCCTGGTGGGCGTGCAGGACGTGGCACAGGACTGGGCGCTCGCTGCCTGATTTTGCTGCGCCATGAAAAAAGCGAATGGAAGATCGCTCTCCCATTCGCTGCGTAAACCCCGTCGTCGCCATGAGTTTTCGAAGGCCAGGGCGACGGCGGTGACAAATTCTGCGCAGCGGCGTACGGCGTGTCAAACCCGGGCGACGCTTCCTGTTTTCCCCCATGAGAATTCCCCCGATGCGCCATGCCGGCAACGAAACCCTGGCCGCCCTCACGGACTATAAAAGTGGCTTCCTCAACATCGGCCTGTTCTCGGCGGTGATCAACCTGCTGATGCTGGCCCCGGCGCTGTACATGTTGCAGGTCTACGACCGGGTGCTGGCCTCCGGCAACGAAATGACCCTGTTGATGCTGACGCTGATGATCCTCGGCTTGTTCGGCTTGATGGGCGCGCTGGAGTGGGTGCGCAGCCAGGTGGTGATACGCCTCGGCACACAGATGGACATGCGCCTGAACCAGCGAGTGTACGACGCCGCGTTCGAGGCGCAACTCAAGGGCGGTACCCAGGCGGCAGGGCAGGCGTTGAGTGACCTGACGACCTTGCGCCAGTTCGCCACCGGCCAGGCGCTGTTCGCGTTTTTTGATGCGCCGTGGTTTCCGGTGTACCTGCTGGTGATCTTCCTGTTCCACCCCTGGCTCGGCCTCCTGGCGCTGGTTGGTGCGCTGATGCTGATGGCGCTGGCGTGGGCCAACCAGCACATCTGCCAGGCGCCGCTGACCCAGGCCAATCAGTTGTCCATCAGCGCCAGCCAACAGGCCACGTCCAACCTGCGCAATGCCGAAACCATCGAAGCCATGGGCATGCTCGCGACCCTGCGTGCGCGCTGGTTTGCCCAGCACCAGGCGTTTCTGGCGGCGCAGAACCTGGCCAGTGAAAAGACCGCCGCCATCAGCGCCTGGTCGAAGGGCGTGCGCCTGGCGTTGCAGTCATTGGTCCTCGGGTTGGGTGCGTTGCTGGCGGTGCAGGGGGCGATTACGCCGGGCATGATGATCGCCGGCTCGATCCTGATGGGGCGGGTGCTGAGCCCCATCGACCAACTGATCGGCGTATGGAAACAATGGAGTTCGGCGCGCCTGGCCTATGAGCGTCTGACCCTGATGCTGGCGGCCAACCCGGCGCGCCCTGAGCGCATGGGCTTGCCGGTGCCCAGCGGGCAGTTGACGGTCGAGCAGGTGAGTGCGTGTGCGCCGGGCAGTCGTCGCCCGGCGTTGGCCAACCTTGGTTTCAGTCTGCCAGCAGGCGATGTGCTGGGCGTTATTGGCCCCTCCGGTTGCGGCAAGTCGACGCTGGCGCGGTTGCTGGTGGGCGCGTGGGCGCCGATGGCCGGCAAGGTGCGGCTGGACGGCGCGGACCTGGCGCAATGGGACAAGCAGCAACTCGGACCGCACATTGGGTATCTGCCCCAGGACATCCAGCTGTTCGCCGGCAGCATTGCCGACAACATCGCGCGTTTCGACACCGTGGATTCGGACAAGGTGCTCGCTGCCGCGCAAATGGCCGGCGTGCATCAACTGATCCTGCAGTTGCCCCAAGGCTACGACACCCAACTGGGGGAGGGCGGTGCCGGGTTGTCCGGCGGGCAGAAGCAACGTGTCGCGCTGGCGCGGGCGCTGTACGGCTTGCCTGCGCTGATCGTACTGGATGAGCCCAATTCCAATCTCGATGAGGCCGGCGAGCAGGCCTTGCTCCATGCCATCACCTTGCTCAAGGCGCAGCGTCGCACGCTGGTGCTGATCACCCACAAGACCCCTGTGCTGGCGTTGACGGACCAATTGCTGATCCTGCGGGACGGCCAGTTGCAGGCGTTCGGGCCCACGGCGCGGGTGTTGGAGGCCACGCAGAAACCGGCGGCCGCGCCGCCCAAACCGGTGTCTGCAATGAGCATGAGCTACCGCCTCGGTGAAGGAAAAAAAGCATGAACCGACCTGTGCTTGTGGCGGATAACAGCGTGCCGCCGGTGAATAACGTGCTGGCCCTGGACGACAAAAAATACGCGCGCCTGGGCTGGCTGCTGGTGCTCGGCGGGTTTGCCGGGTTTCTCGGCTGGGCTGCGCTGGCGCCGCTGGACAAGGGCGTGGCGGTGTCCGGCAAGGTCATGGTCTCGGGGCATCGCAAGACGGTGCAGCACCCGGCGGGCGGGATCGTCGAGCGTATCGAGGTGCGCGATGGCGAGGTAGTGAGCGCCGGCCAGGTATTGATCCGTCTGAAGGAAACCCCGTTGCGCGGGCAGATGCAGTCTTTGCGCAGCCAGTTCATTGCGTCCCAGGCCAGCGAAGCGCGCTTGAGTGCCGAGAGCGAAGGCTTGTCGGCCATTGTCTTCGGCCCCGAACTGCTGAATGAGCCTGAAGCTGCCACCACCTTGAGCCTGCAACGGCAACTGTTCAGCAGTCGCGCCCAAGCCCTCGCCACGGAGCAGCAAGGCCTGCGGGAAACCATCGCCGGGGCCGAAGCGCAACTGCGCGGCACCCGGGATTCCCAGGCCAGCAAAGTGCTGCAACGCACCGCGATGAATGAACAACTGCAAGGCCTGCGGGAGCTGGCGCGGGACGGCTACATTCCGCGCAATCGGCTGCTGGAAAGTGAACGCCTTTACGCCCAGCTCGACGGTGCGATTGCCGAGGATTTCGGCCGCATCGGCCAGTTGCAACGGCAAGTCCTTGAGCTGCGCCTGCGCATCCGCCAGCTCGGCGAAGACTTCCAGAAAAAGCTGCGCGGCCAACTGGCCGAAACCCGCACCCGCAGCGACGACCTGCGCAACCGCCTGGCCTCGGCCGAATTCGAACTGGCCAACAGCCTGGTGCGCGCCCCGGCCGCCGGTGTGGTGGTGGGGCTGGACGTGTACACCGAAGGCGGCGTGATCAAGCCCGGCCAGGCGCTGATGGACATCGTGCCCCAGGGCGAACCACTGCTGGTGGAAGCGCGGGTGCCGGTGCAGATGGTCGACAAGGTGCACCCGGGCTTGCCGGTGGAGCTGTTGTTCTCGGCCTTCAACCAGAGCACCACCCCGCGCATCGCCGGTGAAGTGACGCTGGTGTCGGCCGACCGGCAGGTCGACGAGCGCACCGACGAGCCGTATTACACCCTGCGCGCCCAGGTCAGCGCCGCCGGCATGCGCCAGCTCGACGGCTTGCAGATTCGCCCGGGCATGCCGGTGGAAGCCTTCGTCAAAACCGGTGAGCGCTCGATGCTCAACTACCTGTTCAAACCCTTGCTGGATCGGACTCACATGGCGTTGGTGGAAGAATGAAGGCGCTGGTATTCAGCCTGTGTTGTGCCTGCAGCGGTTCGGTTCAGGCGTTGGGATTGCTCGATGCCTATGACTTGGCGCTACGCAACGATCCGACGTTTCAGGCGGCAATCCAGGAACGTGAGGCCGGCGAGGAAAACCGCGTCATCGGCCGCGCCGGGCTGTTGCCGAACCTGTCCTGGAGCTACAACAACTCGCGCAATGAATCCGAAGTCACCCAGTCGACGGCGGTGGGCAACGTTAGCAGCGACCGCGATTACCGCAGCTATGCCTCGACCCTGACCTTGCAACAACCGCTGCTCGATTACGAAGCCTACGCGCGCTATCGCCAGGGCGCGGCGCAGGCGCTGTTTGCCGACGAACGCTTTCGCGGCAAGAGCCAGGAATTGGCCGTGCGGGTGTTGAGCGCCTACAGCCAGGCGTTGCTGGCCCAGGAGCGGATCGAACTGAGTCGCGCCCAGAAACGTGCCTATGTGGAGCGCCTGCAACTCAATGAGCGGCTGCTCAAGGGCGGCGAGGGCACCCGCACCGATGTGCTGGAAACTCAGGCGCGCCTGAGCCTGGCCCAGGCGGAAGAGATCGAGTCGCTGGACACCCAGGATGCCGCCTTGCGCGAGCTGGAAGCCATCGTCGGGCAGCCGTTGCAGATCGAAGAGTTGGCGCCGCTGACCCGCCAGTTCGACATTCCGCCACTGGAGCCCAACCGTTTCGAAACCTGGCGGGAAATGGCCATGGCCAACAACCCGGAACTTAAATCCCAGCACCATGCGCTGGACGTCGCCGAGTACGAAGTGGAGCGCAAACGCGCCGGGCACCTGCCCAAGGTCAGCCTGTATGCCAGCAGCCGCCAGACCAGCTCCGATTCGGAAAGCAGCTACAACCAGAAGTACGACACCAACAGCGTCGGCATCCAGGTCAGCCTGCCGCTGTTTGCCGGCGGCTCGGTGTCGGCGTCAACCCGCCAGGCCGCGAATCAACTGTCCCAGGCCCAGTACGAACTGGATGCGCAAACGGCCAAGACGCTGATCGAACTGCGCAAGCAATTCAACCTCAACACCAGCGGCGCGGCCAAAGTGCGGGCGTATGAAATGGCGGTCGGCTCTGCCACCGCCCTGGTCACGGCAACCAGGAAAAGCGTGACCGGCGGCGAGCGTGTGAACCTTGATGTGCTGGATGCCGAGCAGCAACTGTTCACGGCCCGCCGCGACCTGGCGGACGCACGGCACGCGTACCTGCTGGCGCGGATACAGCTGAAGTATTTCGCCGGGTTGCTAAGCGAGCAGGACCTGCGGGCGTTGGCCGGGTATTTCCAGCCGTCGGCATGATGGCTATATCGGCTAACACACCGATCCACTGTGGGAGCTGTCGAGCCTTGGCGAGGCTGCGATGGCGGCGGGACTGATGACATTTTTTTGTCTGACCCACCGCCATCGCGGCCTCGCTAAAGCTCGACGGCTCCCACATTTTGATTTGTGCAGTCCTGGGAATTTAACGCCGAGTCAGCAACACACCCGATTCCATGTGGTGCGTCCACGGGAACTGGTCAAACATGGCGCACTGGGTAATCCGGTGCGTGTCATGCAGTTGTGCAATGTTCGCCGCCAACGTTTCCGGGTTGCAGGAGATGTACAGGATGTTCTCGAAGCGCCGGGTCAGTTCGCAGGTGTCCGGGTCCATGCCGGCACGCGGCGGGTCGACGAACACGCTGCCGAATTCGTAGCTCTTGAGGTCGATGCCGTGCAGGCGTCGGAACGGCCGCACTTCGTTCAAGGCTTCGGTCAGCTCTTCGGCAGACAAACGCACCAGGGTGACGTTATCCACCGCGTTTTCATCGAGGTTGCTCAGGGCCGCATTCACCGAGGTCTTGCTGATCTCGGTGGCCAGCACTTTGCGCACGCGGGTGGCCAGGGGCAGGGTGAAGTTGCCGTTGCCGCAGTACAGCTCCAGCAGGTCATCACTGCGATCGCCCAGGGCTTCGTACGCCCAGTTGAGCATCTTCTGGTTCACCGTGCCGTTGGGCTGGGTGAACGCGCCTTCGGGCTGGCGATAGCTGAAGGTGCGACCGCCGACATCGAGTTTCTCGACCACGTAATCGCGGCCGATCACATCACGCTTGCCCTTGGAGCGCCCGATGATGCTGACATTCAAATCAGCTGCCAGCTTGTTCGCCGCGGTGTGCCAATGCTCGTCCAGCGGGCGGTGATAGCACAGGGTGATCATCGCGTCGCCGGCCAGGGTGGTGAGGAACTCCACCTGGAACAGCTTGTGGCTCAAGGCGGCGCTGGCTTGCCAGGCGGCCTTGAGCTGCGGCATCAACTGGTTGATGCGCAGGCTGGCAATCGGAAACTCTTCGATGAGGATCGGCGTGCGCTTGTCGTCCTGGGAGAACATCGCGTAGTGGCGTTCGCCCCCTTCGCGCCACAGGCGGAACTCGGCCCGCAGGCGGAAATTCTGCAAGGGCGAGTCGAAAACCTGCGGCTCTGGCGCGTCGAACGGCGCCAGCAGGTCACGCAAGCGCGTGACCTTTTCTTCCAGTTGAACGGTGTAGCTTGCGGCGTCAAAAGTCATGCGTTGAACCAGCCCAGCTTGATCACAAACAGAATCGACAGGATCACCAGCGCCGGGTTCAGCTCACGGTAGCGGCCCGAAAGCAGCTTGATGGCGGTCCAGGCGATGAAACCGAAGGCAATGCCGTTGGCGATGGAATAAGTGAATGGCATCGCCAGGGCGGTGATCACCACCGGCGCGGCGACAGTGATGTCGTCCCAGTCGATTTCGGCCAGGCCCGAGGTCATCAGTACCGCAACAAACAGCAGCGCCGGCGCGGTGGCGAAGGCCGGCACGCTGGCCGCCAGTGGCGAGAAGAACAGCGCCAGCAGGAACAGGATGGCGACCACGACCGCGGTCAAACCGGTACGGCCACCGGCGCTCACGCCTGCAGCCGATTCGATGTAGCTGGTGGTGGTCGAGGTGCCCAGCAGCGAGCCGGCCATGGCAGCGGTGCTGTCAGCGATCAGCGCACGGCCCATTTTCGGCATGTGGCCGTCCTTGCCCATGAGGCCTGCGCGCTTGGCCACGCCGATCAGGGTGCCGGAGTTGTCGAACAGGTCGACGAACAGGAAGGCGAAGATCACGCTCACCAGACCGATGTCCAGGGCGCCCTTGATGTCCAGTTGCAGGAAGGTCGGCGCCAGCGAAGGCGGCATCGACATCACGCCGCCGAACGGGGTAAAGCCGAGTGCGATGGAGGCGATGGTCACCACCAGGATGCCGATCAACACCGCGCCGCGCACTTTCAGGGCTTCCAGCGCAACGATCAGCGCGAAACCGAGGGTGGCGAGGATCGGCGCCGGTTGTTTCAGGTCGCCCAGGCCCACCATGGTGGCCGGGTTGCTGACCACGATGCCGGCGTTGTGCAGGGCGATCAGCGCCAGGAACAGGCCGATACCCGCCGCAATCGCCGAGCGCAGCGGCAGCGGGATGCTGTTGATGATCCATTCACGGATGCGGAAGATCGACAGCAGGAAGAACAGCACCGCCGAGATGAACACCGCACCCAGCGCCACTTGCCAGGTGTGGCCCATGTGCAGGACCACGGTGTAGGTGAAGAACGCGTTGAGGCCCATGCCCGGTGCCAGGGCAATCGGGTAGTTGGCGATCAGGCCCATCACGGTGGAGCCGATGGCCGCCGCCAGGCAGGTCGCGACAAAGACCGCGCCCTTGTCCATGCCGGTCTCGCCGAGAATGCTCGGGTTGACGAACAGGATGTAGGCCATGGCCAGGAAGGTGGTGACGCCCGCGAGAATCTCGGTGCGCACATTCGTATTGTGTGCCTTGAGTTGAAACAGCTTTTCCAGCATGCCTGCTCCCTGTGACGCTATTTTGCGTCGTTATTTGTTGACCTCTAAGTCAAAGCACAAACTGCGCCAAGCGCCTGTGGTTCCAGAGAGGATCGGAAAAAGCGGCGCATCATACCAGCAGCCGAGGGCCAGTGGCGCATAGGCTTGATCATGGCCTTGAGGCATACTGCGCCGACGTTTATTACAGGGTCATCGACAGCATGAAAAAAGCCAGCGCCTGGAGTCTAGCTCTGTTCGGTTGTATCGGCCTGTGGCTCGGTGCAGCACCGGCGTGGGGCGCGCCTGCACCGGCGTTGAGCGAGGTTCGGGTGTTCAAGGTGCAGTCGGCCAAATGCACCGAAACCATCCCTGAGCGGGCGGCCAGCACCCAGATGTGCACACACCGCGGGCAAACCTTCGTGTATGTGATGGAAGTCGGCCTGGGCAACAGTTCCCACGCGTTCTTCGATGGCGCGCCGGTGTCCGGCAGCAGCACCCCCATCTGCCAGGTCGGCTCCATCAGCCAGGCGTGCAGTGGCGCCGGCACATTGATGGGCTACATCTATACGTTCCAGCTGGATATCGAAGCCGGCGGCACGTTCCAGTACAGCAACACCTCGATCAACCCGCCGCGCAACCAACTGGTTACCACCCTCAGCATTCGCTGATCGCCACCCATCAATTGCCTTGAACGCTCATAACCCCGGGAAGTCGTACCGCTAAGACGGCGACTTCCGAGAACGCCGCGATTGCACACCAATCCGTGAGGTGTTTATGAGCGCGACCCCCAACTTTGCTGCGGCCAAGCCGTTCGTCAGTCACCCGATACACCTGACCCTCAATCGCCGGAACATCCAAATGGATGTGTTGCCCTGGACCACTTTGCTCGACTTGCTGCGCGAGCAACTGGACCTGACCGGCACCAAGAAGGGCTGCGACCACGGCCAGTGCGGCGCCTGCACCGTGCTGCTCGACGGCAAACGCGTGAACGCCTGCCTGACCCTCGCCGTGATGTGCGACGGCGCCGAGTTGACCACCATTGAAGGCCTGGCCTCGGGCGAAGACCTGCACCCGATGCAGCAGGCGTTCATCAAGCACGACGCCTTCCAGTGTGGCTACTGCACGCCGGGGCAGATTTGCTCGGCGGTGGGCCTGGCTCGTGAAGGTCGCGCCCACGACACCGCGCAAATCCAGGAACTGATGAGCGGCAACCTGTGCCGCTGCGGCGCCTACAACAACATCCGCGACGCCATCGAAGAAGCCTTGCCGGCATGCCGTGCGCAGGGAGGTGAGCAATGAATCCCTTCCATTACAGCAAGCCGGCCGACGTGCAGGAAGCGGTGCACCTGGTCAGCCCTGCGTCGCGCTTTATCGCCGGCGGCACCAACCTGCTGGACCTGATGAAAGAAAACATCAGCCGCCCCGAGCACCTGATCGATATCACTGGCTTGCCACTTCGTGACGTAGAAGAAACCGGCGAGGGCGGCTTGATGATCGGCGCCCTGGTGAGCAACGCCGACCTGGCCTGGCACCCGCTGATCGAACAACGTTACCCGCTGCTGTCCCAGGCCATCCTCGCGGGCGCCTCGCCGCAACTGCGCAACATGGCCAGCACCGGCGGCAACCTGCTGCAGCGCACCCGTTGCTACTACTTCTATGACGCCGCCGTGCCCTGCAACAAGCGCGAGCCCGGCAGTGGCTGCCCGGCGCGGGTCGGTTTGAATCGCATCCACGCGATCCTCGGCGCCAGCGACCAGTGCGTGGCCACCCATCCCTCGGACATGTGCGTGGCCCTGGCCGCCCTGGATGCCCGGGTGCATGTGCAAGGCCGTGGCGGTGCGCGGGTCATCGAATTTGCCGACTTCCACCGGCTGCCGGGGGATGCACCCCAGCGGGATAACCAGTTGGCCGACGACGAACTGATCACCGCCATCGAATTACCCGCCGACCACCTGGCTGCCCACAGCCACTACCTGAAAATCCGCGACCGGGCGTCTTATGCCTTCGCCCTGGTATCCGTTGCGGCAGCGCTGGAGTTGGACGGCGATGCGATCGTGGATGCCCGGCTGGCCCTGGGCGGCGTCGCCCACAAACCCTGGCGCGACCGCGCAGTGGAGGCGGCGCTGATCGGCCAGGCCGTCAGCCGCGAAACCTTCAGCGCCGCCGCCGAAGCCATGCTGCAAGACGCCGAGCCTTTGGAGCACAACGGCTTCAAGATCAAACTGGCACGCCGCGCGATCATTCGCGCCTTGAGCGATGCCGCTGTTGCGGGAGCCACGTCATGAGCGTGATCGGCAAACCGTTGGACCGGGTGGACGGTCTGCTCAAGGTCACCGGCCAGGCGCGATATGCCGGTGAATTTCCCGAGGATGGCCTGCTGCACGGCAGCGTGGTGTCGAGCAACATCGCCAAAGGCCGCGTCATTCGCATTGATGCGTCCAAGGCCCTGGCGTTGCCCGGAGTGGTGATGGTGCTTGATCACCTCAACCGCCCGAAACTGGCCAGCTACGACGACAGCTACGCCGACGCCGATGCCGCCGACGGCTCGCCCTTTCGCCCGCTGTATAACGACCGTGTGCTCTACAGCGGCCAGCCGCTGGCGTTGGTGATTGCCGACAACCTGGAACTGGCCCGCCACGCCGGCTCGCTGGTGGAGATCGAATACGCAGCCGAGCCTGCCGAGACCGACCTGCTGGCCTTGCAGGACCAGGCGCACCCGTCGCCCCAGACGCCGCCCAAGCCGCGGGGCAACTTCCAGGCCGAATGGGCCGGCGCCGCCACTCGCCTGGATCTGCACTACAGCACGCCCATCGAGCACCACAACCCGATGGAACCCCATGCCAGTACCGTGCTGTATCAGCCGGACGGCACCCTGCACATCCACGACAAAACCCAGGGCCCGCAGAACTGCCAGGCCTATGTGCAAAAAGTCTTCGGCCTGGACAAACGCCAGGTGCGGATCTTTGCTGCGTTCGTCGGTGGCGCGTTTGGTTCCGGCTTGCGCCCGCAGTATCAATTGCCGTTGGCAGTGATGGCCTCGCTGGCACTGAAGCGTTCGGTTCGCGTCACCCTCACGCGCCAACAGATGTTCACCTTCGGCTATCGCCCGCGCACCTTGCAGCGCCTGCAATTGGGCGCCGCTGCCAATGGCCGCCTGCTCGCACTGGGCCACACCGCCGTCGGCCAGACCTCGCGCTTCGAGGACTTCAGCGAGCACGTGGTGGAATGGAGCGGCATGCTGTATCACTGCGACAACGTGCAGTTGACCTACAAGCTGGTGCCGCTGGATGTATTCACGCCGCTGGACATGCGCGCCCCCGGTGCAGCGCTCGGGGTGATCGGCCTGGAGTGCGCCATGGACGAACTGGCCTGCGCGCTGGGTATCGACCCGGTGCAGTTGCGGCTGATCAACTATGCCGAGCGCAACCAGAACGAAGACAAGCCCTGGTCAAGCAAGGCTTTGCGCGAATGCTACAGCGAAGGCGCCGAACGCTTCGGCTGGAGCCAGCGCAACCCGGAACCGCGAAGCATGCGCGATGGTCGCCAGTTGATCGGTTGGGGCATGGCCGGTGGCGTGTGGGAGGCCCTGCAAATGAAGGCCAGCGCCAAGGCGCGGATCGACCACCTCGGCAAGCTCACCGTCAGCAGCGCCACCACCGATATCGGCACTGGCACCTACACGGTCATGGCGCAGATTGCCGCCCAGGCGAGTGGTGTTCCGGTGGGTGACGTGACGTTCCTGCTGGGGGATTCATCGCTGCCGACGGCGCCGTTGCAGGGTGGTTCGTTTACCGTGTCGTCGGTGGGCAGCGCGGTGCAGCAGGCGTGTGCAGCCTTGAATGCCAAGCTGTTGGATATTGCGCGCAAGACGTACCCGGCCTTTAAAGACGCTGAGTCGGCAAGGTTCGAAAACGGACAGCTGCATGCCGGTGATCAGCGGGTTTCTTTGGCGCAACTGGTTCAGGACAGCGGCGAGTCGGCGCTGGAAGTGCAGGTTGACTGCGAGCCGGGCAAACAGCGCGAAGGCTACGCCTCTGCCACTCACTCGGCGGTGTTTGTCGAAGTGCGGGTGGACGAGGACCTGGGCACCATCAAGGTCAGCCGGGTGGTCAGTGCGATTGCGGCCGGGCGGGTGGTCAATCCGAAGATGGCCCGCAGCCAGATTCTCGGCGGTGTGGTCTGGGGCATCGGCATGGCGTTACATGAAGAGACCCAAGTCGATCATCAATTGGGCCGTTACATGAACCACAGCCTGGCCGAGTACCACATCCCGGTAAACGCGGATATCGGCGAGATTGACGTGCTGTTTGTCGAAGAACACGACGAGATCGTCAACGCCCTGGGTTCCAAGGGCGTCGGCGAAATCGGGATTGTCGGGGTGGCGGCGGCGGTGGCCAACGCGGTGTATCACGCCACCGGCAAGCGGGTACGGGATTTTCCCGTCACCCTCGACAAGGTGTTCTAGGCCTTGGTCTCTTCTACCGGCACATGCATGCGGTCGCGGTTGGCCAGGGTCGGGAACAGCTTGATCCAGACCCCGGTCACCACCAGCGTGCCGATCCCGCCCATGACCACGGCGGGCACGGTGCCGAACCAATGGGCGGTGATCCCTGACTCGAACTCGCCCAACTGATTCGACGCCCCGATAAACAGCCCGTTGACGGCACTGACCCGGCCGCGCATTTCATCCGGGGTTTCCAGTTGCACGAACGAGGCGCGGATCACCATGCTGATCATGTCTGCCGCGCCCAGCACCACCAGCACCGCGAGGGAGAACCAGAACGAGGTCGACAGGCCGAACGCGATGGTGGCGACGCCGAATACCCCAACGGCGGTGAACATGATCCGCCCGACATGCCGGTCTACCGCAAACCGTGCCAGCCACAACGACATGAGCAACGCGCCGACCGCCGGCGCCGACCTTAGCAGCCCCAGGCCCCATGCTCCGGTCAGCAGGATGTCCTTGGCAAACACCGGCAGCAACGCTGTGGCGCCGCCCAATAGTACGGCGAACAGGTCCAGGGAAATCGCCCCGAGGATGTCGGGCCGGCTGCGGATAAAACGAATCCCGGCCAGCAACGAGTCCATGGTCGCCTTGGCCTTGTTCAACGGTGTCTGCCGCGCCGGCAGGTTCAGGGTCAGCACGCAGGCGATCAGGTACAGCGCCACGGTCGGGCCATACACCCAGACGCTGCCAAAGGCATAGAGCAAACCGCCCAGGGCCGGGGCCACGATGGTTGCCAATTGCTGGGCCGATTGCGACGACGCCACGGCGCGGGGAAACAGTGCGGTCGGCACGATGCTCGGCAGCAGGGCCTGGGTGGTGGGCATCTCAAACGAGCGCGCGGCGCCCAGCAGGAATGCCAGGATAAAAATCATCTCGCGGGTGACGTTGCCGGTCAGTCCGCCGATCGCCAGGGACAGTGCGATCAAGGCCTGCACGGTCTGGCAGATGGCGGCTACCTTGCGCCGTTCGTAGCGGTCGGCCACATGGCCGGTGTGCAGCATGAACAGCACCCGCGGTACGAACTCAACCAGGCCGACCAGGCCCAGGTCCAGCACGTTGCCGGTCAGTTGGTAGAGGTTCCAGCCGATGGCCACGGTGAGCATCTGGAAGCCGCTGGCGGTAAAGATCCGCGCCAGCCAGAACGCGATGAAAGGGCGGTGGTGACGTAACAGCAGCGCGGGTTCACTGGGCATCGGGGAGGCAGGTCTGGGTGGGGGAGAAGTGAGGTTATCACCAACTTGTAACCAATGGTTGCGTAGGTGGGGTGGGGGGTGGGAGATATGTGCATTTGACTGAGTACATATCCGTTTCTGCGGTAACGGCCGCTTATGGTTCCGCTCTTACAGCGGGTCACTTTTGAAAAGCGCAAAAGTAACCAAAACGCTCTGCCCCGCCTGTCGGCGCCTCGCCTAGGCTCGGCGTTCCCTCACTCCGGGATTGCTCCGCGGGCCGCCGCGACGGGGCGTCCCTGCCCCGTCGCGGCTAAACCGGCGTCCTGCCGGTTTACCCGCTCCT